>NZ_JPES01000116.1:0-30128 GCF_000730175.1 Haloferax sp. ATB1
GCGCTCGTCGAGCGCGGCGTCGATGCGCTGGCGGGCGTCGGCCGCGGTCTCGTCGTCGAGGACGGTGAGGCCGTCGACTTCGAGCTGACGGGTTCCCTCGTGGTCTTCGACGGTGCCGGCCATGCGGACCACGTCGTCGAGGTCGACTTCGGGGAACGCGCGGACGCCGGCCTCTTCGAAGGCGGCGGCGGCGACGATGCCCGAGTCGTCGGCGATGCGGAAGACGGTCGGGCCGCCGGTCTGCTTGATCTGCGTGACGACGCCCTCGACCGTGACCGAGTCGCCGACTGTGAGGTTGGAGATAGGCGTGATGGTCGGTTCGTGGTCGACGGTCAGCGTGCGGTAGTCGTCGGGCGTTTCCTCGGCGAACGCGATGTCACCGTTCTCTCGGACGGAGTCGAGGCGGACGACCAGTCGGTCGCCGACCTCGTAGTCGGTCGAGAGGTTGGACTCGTGGATGAGACCGGAGACGGAGTCGGAGACGTCGACGAAGATGCCGTACTCCACGACGCCGTTGACGACGGCGTGGTAGTACGCGTCGGTCTCGACGTCGTCGGCGGTACAGTTCGGTGCGAGATCGTAGACGATAGGTCGTGCGTCCGAATTCGGACCCGAGTCGTCGCCGGAATCCCCGGCGTGCTCGTCGCTCATGGTCCCGCTAGGTCAGGGGGTAGTGTTAAGCTTTACAAAAGCGTCTCGCGTGCGCGGCCGGTTCTCACAGACTCGATTCGCCCCGAAAACTGCGGTGACCGGGCGTCAGTACCCGAGTTCGTCAAGCGCATCTTCGACCGACGGGACGTAGTCTCCGCCGAAGACGCGGACGTGTTCGAGGAGGGGAAACAGCGCGTAAACGGGCGAGCGAACCTCGAAGAAGCCGTCGGCGATGGGTCGCAACTCGTCGTAGGCGTCGAAGAAATCGTCGCCGGCGGCGTCGAACCAGTCGATGTAAGCGAGTTCGACCTCCGGGTGGCCGTAGTAACACGCCGGGTCGAGAAAGGCGACGACGCGTTCGTCGCGAATGCGGAGGTTCGCGCCCCACACGTCGCCGTGGACGAGCCGCGGGGCCGCCGGTTCGACGAGGAGGGCGTCGAGGTCGGCCGCGACCGACTCGATTCGCTCGGCGGTCGCGTCCGGGAGTCCCGAATCGAGCGCCGCCTCGGCCCACGGCAGGAGGCGCTGGTCGCGGAAGAACTCGACCCACGAGTCGGTCCACGGGTTCGGCTGGCGGTACGGGCCGGAGAGGGTGTCGTAGGGGAACCCGAACGCCGGTGCGGTCGTCTCGTGGAGCGCGGCGAGGTGGGTGGCGAGGTCGCGCTCGGCGGCGAGGGTCAACTCGGACGTGCCCTCGACGTAGTCGAGGACGAGCAGGTCAGGGTCGGCGTGGTGGACCACGGGGACCGGAAGCCCGGCCGCGCCGAGCGAGTCGAGCATCGCGGCCTCCACGTCGAGCGGCGTGTCGCCCACCTTCGCGACGACGGGGTCGCGCCCGTCGAAGTCGAGACGGTAGACGCGCCCGACGTGCCCGCCGTCGAGTTCGGTCGTCGCGATCGGCGGTGCGTCCGCGGAGAGCGCGTTCGTCGCGCGGGCGACGAAGTCGGAATCGAGCGTCACACCCGAGTTCGGGCGACCGCCGACCTCAGTATGGCGGTTCCGTTCCGGCGACCGACTCGGCGTTCCGGAACCCTTAGATGGAGCGCCCGCGGACGGTTCGGTATGCGACTCTTCCGGTCGCGGGAGGTCGTCGGCATCGCCGCCGACGCCCTCGACTTCGCGCTCGAAGCCTCTGCGGAGACGCATCCGAACGAGTACATGGGCCTCCTCCGCGGCGAGGAGGCCCGCCGGGTCGGCGTCGACCGCGACGGCTACGTCGTGACGGACGTGCTCATCATCCCGGGGACCGTGTCGGACCCCGTCAGCGCGACCGTCAGGAACGACCTCGTGCCGAACGACTTCCGCGCCGTCGGGTCGGTTCACTCGCACCCCAACGGCGTCCTCCGCCCGAGCGACGCCGACCTCGACACCTTCGGAAGCGGCCGGGTCCACATCATCATCGGCAAGCCCTACGGCCCCGACGACTGGGAGGCGTTCGACCAGTCGGGCGAGGTCCGCGACCTCGACGTGCTCGACGTCGACCTCCCCGACCCCGAATCGTTCTTCGACTTCACGCAGGACGACATCGACGCGGAGTTGGACCGATGAGGAGGGTCATCGCGCAGGGAACCTTCGACATCCTCCACCCGGGCCACGTCCACTACCTCTCGGACGCCGCGTCGCTCGGCGACGAACTCCACGTCATCATCGCCCGTGGCGAGAACGTGACGCACAAGCCGAAGCCGATTCTCGACGACCGCCAGCGCCGCGACATGGTCGCCGCGCTCGACGTGGTCGACGAGGCGCATCTCGGCCACCCGGAGGACATCTTCGTCCCCATCGAGAACATCGACCCCGACGTCATCGTCCTCGGCTACGACCAACACCACGACGAGGAGGGAATCAAAGCCGCTCTCGACGCCCGCGGCATCGACTGCGAGGTCACGCGCGCGACGCCGCGAGAGCAACGTCACGACGACGAACTGCTCTCGACGGGTCGCATCATCGACCGCATCGTCGAGCGGCGCTGCTGAGCGCTCGCCCCGGAAGACAACTCGGACTGCCGACTGGTTTGATTTTCCGACGGCCGACCGCGACGAGCGCGAGCGTCGTCACTCGGCGGCGAGCGTCGAAAGAGAAGGGATGCGTTACTGCGTGGAATTCGTCGCGGTGGAATTCGTCGCGGTGGAATTCGTCGCAGTGGAATTCGTCGCGGTAGAATTCGTCGCGGTCGAGTTCGAGGACGAAGACGACGACTCGCTGTTGGCCGACTGCTGTTCGTCGAGCCAGTTCTGGTACTCTTCCTGCGAGACGACTTCGACGGTGAAGTACATCTGGGAGTGAGCGACGCCGCAGTACTCAGTACAGTAGCCCTGGTAGGTGCCTTCCTCGTAGGCGACGGTCTTGATGGTGTTCGTCGAACCCGGCATCGCGTCCTGCTTGAGCGCGAGTTCGGGGACGTGGAATCCATGTATCACGTCCGCTGAGGTGACCTGGAAGTAGACGGGGCGGTCCGCGGGGATGACGATCTCGTTGCCCGACGAGAAGTTACCTTCCTCGGGGTAGTACATGTTCCAGCCCCACTGGTAGGCCTCCGCCGTGACGACGACCGGGTCGTCGTCCATGGCGATATCGTTGCCCTGGTGCGTGACGTTCTCGTCGGCCAGCACGCCGTAGGAGGCGACGCCGACGAAAAGCAGGATAATCGCTGTCGCGATGGTCCACGTGATTTCGAGCCGGCGGTTCTCCTTGGTCGGCAGTGCGCGCTCGCTGTTGCGGAACTTGATGACCGTGTAGAGGAGGATGACCTCCACCAGCACGGTAATCGGGATAGCGACGTACAGCAGCTTCCCGTTGAGCTGATTGATAAGTTCCGACGTGGCGGACGCCTGCGCGGCGGCGGGGGTGGCAACGAGCGCCATCACGACCGTCGCGAGCAGGGACGCGAGCGCGAAACGCGTCTTTCTCATGCTGAGCGAGACTTAGGAACAACCGCATAAATGCGTACCGACTCTCGGCCCGCCGTTTATCAACCCGCCCCCGCCATATCGCGGGGAGCGGCACCCGAACGCGAGGCCGAAAAGCGCGGGTCCTAAATACGGGACGGCCCAACAGGCCCGTAGGTGAATTTCGTGGCCACGAATCGCGATTCGAACACGTTCCACGGCCTGCTCGCCGCGACCGCGATGGGCGTCTATCTCCTGCTCCTCGTCGGCGCGACGACCGCGCTCACGGACGCGACCGCCGCGTGTAGCGCCTGGCCCGCGTGCGGAGACGGCTTTTCGCTCCCCGCGACGCTCGACGGCTGGGTCGCTCTCGGCCACCGCGTTGCGGCCGTCCTCGTCGGTCTCCTCACGCTCGCCACGCTCGTCTCGGCGTGGCGTACCGACACGTCTCGCCGGGTGAGAGCGACCGTCACCGCGTCGGCGGCGCTCTATCCCGCACAGGCCGGTCTCGGCGCGGTCGTCGCCACCGTCGGCGTCGGAGCCGTGCTGTCGACGCTCCACTTGGTCCTCGGAATGGTCATCTTCGGCGGCCTCGTCGTCGCGCTCGCGTGGACGCTCGAAGCGGCCACCGGCGACCCCGACGACGCGCCGGTCGGCACCCCGTCGATGAGCCCCCCGGCCGACGACGGCGAACGACCGCCCGTCCCGACCGAGCCGGTCGCCCGCGCGAAAGCGACGGTCAACGCGTACTTCCGGCTGATGAAGCCGCGGCTGATGTGGCTCCTCTGTCTCGTCGCGTCGGCGGCGATGGCGCTCGCCGGCACCGTCTCGCCCGGCCTCACGCCCGAGGTCATCGCGGCGACTCTCGGCGGCGGCGTCCTCTCTATCGGCGCGTCCGGCACGTTCAACCACGTCCTCGAACGCGACGTGGACCGCCGGATGCAGCGGACGAGCGACCGGCCGCTCGCGGTCGACCTCGTCCCCGTCCGCAACGCCGTCGCGTTCGGCCTGCTCCTGACGGTCGCGTCGGTTGCGCTGTTCGCGTCCGTCAACTGGCTGGCCGCCGTCCTCGGCGTCGTCGCCATCGCCTTCTACAGCGTGGTCTACACGCTCATCCTGAAACCCAACACGGTCCAGAACACCGTCATCGGCGGCGCGGCCGGCGCGCTGCCGGCGCTCATCGGCTGGGTCGCCGTCACCGGCGACGTCGGCCTCGGCGGTATCGTCCTCGCCGTGGTCATCTTCATGTGGACGCCCGCGCACTTCTACAACCTCGCGTTGGCCTACAAGGACGACTACGCCCGCGGCGGCTTCCCGATGATGCCCGTCGTCCGCGGCGAGACCGAGACGCGAAAGCACATCCTCTGGTGGCTCGGCGCGACGCTCGTCTCGGCGGCCGGTCTCGCGGTCATGGACGCCCTCGGTGTCGTCTACCTCGTGACGAGCATCCTCTTCGGCGGCGCGTTCCTCTACTTCGTCGTGCGCCTGCACTACGAGCGCGACGACACCGCCGCGTTCCGGGCGTTCCACGCGTCGAACGCCTACCTCGGCATGCTGCTCCTCGCCATCGTCGTCGACACCCTCGCGCTCTGAGCCCCGACCGCTCCCCACCAACACATGGCAACCGCATCCGAACTCCCTCGACCCTCGCGGGCCAGTCTGCTCCGCGCCGCCTTCGCCGTGAACACGACGCTGATTCTGGCGTTCGTCTACCTGCTTTTCACCGAGGCGAGCGTCGGCGCGCCGCGCTACGCGCTGTACGGCGTCGCGTGGGTCATCGTCGGCCTCTGGGTCATGTTCGACACCGACGTTGCGCCCGCCTCGCCCGCGACGAAGCGAAAGGCGGCCGCGGTCGCAGTCGGCTACTTCGCGCTCTTGGCGGTCGCCGGCGGCCTCGTCACCTCGCCCGTTCCGGGCGGCACTAACGGCCTTCGCGTCGCCTTCCTCCCGCCCGGATGGGGGCCGGCGCTCGTCTACGGCGGCGACCTGTTCAACCTCGTTCTCATGCCGGCGCGCGTGGTCGGCTACGCGGCGCTCGCGTTCCTCGTCTACGACACGGTCGTCGAGGCGGCGGGCGCGGCCGTCTCCGGCGTCGTCGGCCTGTTCTCCTGTGTCTCGTGTTCGTGGCCCATCCTCGCGTCGGTCGCCACGAGCGTCTTCGGCGGCGGGACGGCCATCGCGGCGACCGTGACGACGCTCTCGTACGACCTCTCGACGCTGGTCTTCCTCGTCACCGTGGTCCTGCTCCGGTGGCGGCCCGGCTTCGGGAAGTAGCGTCCCGATATCGGTCTCGGTCACTCGCCCCCTCGCTTTTACGCGCTCGGCGTGAACGTCCGGACATGACCGAGGTCGAAATCGAATACTGCGTCCCCTGCGGCTTCCTCGACCGAGCGGAGCAACTGCAGCACGCGCTGCTCGAACAGTTCGGCGACCGACTCGACCGCGTGGCGCTCGTCACGGGCGACCACGGCGTCCTCACCGTCACCGTCGACGGCGAGCGCGTCTGGGACAAGTCGGAAGACGAGTTCGACCCGGACCTCGTGCTCCGGCGGGTCCGCCCGCACGTCGACTGACCGAGGCGAGCCGTGAAGTCACTCGAACACGCCGTCGTCGGCGCGGTCGCTGGGACAGTCGCCGCGCTCGCGCTAGAGCCACCGGGGAGTCTGCCGCTTCTCGTCGCCGGCGCGGTCCTCGTGAGCGTCTTCGTCGACCTCGACCACTTCGTCATCGCCCGCGTCCAGCGCGGCGACTGGGCGAACCTGCGGCTCGCGGTGACGAATCCGCGGGTCGGCCTCCTCGACCAAGAGCGAGTGTTCGAGGAGTTCGACACCGAGTTCGACCGCAAGCGACTCCTGAGCCACCACCTCGTCGGCGGCGTCGCGGTCGGCGCGCTCGCGCTCTCGGGACTCGGGTCGCTCGCGGCGTTCCTCGCGGTCGTGCTCTACGTCCACGTCGTCTGCGACTTCCTGCGAGACCTCGGCATCGCGTGAAAAAGGCCGGAATCGTCCGGGTCGGCGGTTGCGCGCGTTTCTGACGGCCGTTCAGTGGCCCCAGCGCTTGCCGTCTTCGTCGTACCGGGCGTTCGTGATGCGCTCCCACTGGTCGGTCGAGATGTCCACGTCGGCCGCGCCGACGTTCTCGTCGAGTTGGTCGGTCGTCCGCGCGCCGACGATGGGGACGACGGTCGCCTCGGGGTAGTCCATCAGCCAGCGGAGCGCGACCTGCGCGGGGCTGGCGTCGACCTCGTCGGCGACGGCGCGAATCTCGTCGAGCACCTTCCAGCCGCGCTCGGAGACGTAGAACCGGTCGAACCGCTCGTCGAACGACCCGCGCGCGCCGTCGGGCGCGACGTACTCGGTCGGGTCGTCGGAGTCGGCGCGCTCGTATTTCCCCGTGAGGAAGCCGCCCGCGAGCGGCGAGTACGGACAAATCGCGATGTCTTGGTCGCCGCACACGTCGAGGTAGTCTTTCACGTCCTCGTAGTAGCCGGCGTGGAACAGCGGTTGGGTCACGTCGAAGCGGGCGTAGTCGTTGACGTCGGACTTCCACAGCGCCTTCGTGAGCTGCCAGGAGGCCATCGTGGACGCGCCGAGGTAGTTGACTTTCCCCTCCTCGACGAGGCCGTTGAGCGCCCGGAGCGTCTCCTCGATGGGCGTCTCCTCGTCCCAGCGGTGGATGTAGTAGAGGTCGAGGTAGTCGGTGTCGAGGCGGTCGAGCGTCCCCTCGATTTGGTTGCGGATGTGGGTCCGCGAGAGGCCGCGCCCGTTGGGGTTGTCCTCGTCGAACGGGAAGTACACCTTCGAGGCGAGCACGTAGTCCTCGCGGTCGCGCTCGGCCAGCCAGTTGCCGATGTACTCCTCGGAGGTCCCGTTCGGATTCCCGTAGACGTTGGCGGTGTCGATGAAGTTCCCGCCGCGCTCCTCGAACGCGTCGAGGAGTTCGTGCGCTTCCTCCTCGTCGGTCTCCAGAACGCCGCTGCTCTTTCGACCGAATCGCCACGTGCCGAAGCACAGTTCCGAGACGCGGGTGCCGGTCGACCCGAGTCGTCGATAGTCGAGGCTCATGGTCGATCTCACGACGGCCGGCGACTAAAGGGTGCGAGTAGCGGCGAGAGGTTCAGCTTTGTCCGTCGGCGTCGGGGGGTTCGGCGCGGGTCGTATCCCGCTCGGCTTCGGTACGGTTCGCGTCCGCTTCGAACAGTTCGCGCGTGACCGGCGCGCCGCCGAGCGCGAGCGCGAGGAGGAGAACCCCGAACCCGATGGTGAGGAATCCCTGCGACGGGTTCTCGGCGAGGGCCGCGACGTGGAAAGCCATACCGACCAACGCGAGCACGACGGCGAACCGCTGGAGGACTGCGTCGTCCATGGCCGGACCACACGAGCCACCCGGGAATCCCTTGCGACTCGCCCGCACGCTTTTGCGGCTTCCGCGCGACTGGTACGGCATGTTCAGAGTCGCAGGTATCGGACTCGGAAGCCTCGGCGTGCTGGAGTGCCGCCTCCTCAACGAACTGGAGGGCGTGCGCGTCGTCGCCGGCGTCGACCCCGCAGACGAGGTTCGCGAGAAGTTCGGCGACGAGTTCGACGTGCCGACCTACGAGACGACCGAGGAACTGCTGGACGCCGAGTTCCTCGACGCGGTGACCATCGCCTCGCCGCACACGAAGCACTTCGACCAGGCGCTCGCGGCGCTCGACGCCGACCTCCACGTCCACCTCGAAAAGCCGATGGTGACGGACCTCGGTGGCGCGCGGGCGCTCATCGACCGCGCCGAGGAGCGCGGGCTCACCCTCGCGGTCGGCTACCAGCGCCACTTCGACCCGCGGTTCCACGAACTGCGGCGCGTCATCGACAGCGGTCGCATCGGCGACCCGCACATGGTGGTCTGCCACCTCGAACAGGAGTGGATTCGCTGGACGAAAGACGAGTGGCGCGGCGACCCGTCGCTTTCGGGCGGCGGCCAACTGTACGACTCGGGGTCGCACCTCCTCGACGCGATGCTCTGGGTGACGCGCTCGACGCCGGTGACCGTCGCCGCGGCAGTCGACCACCGCGGCCACGACGTGGACGTGAACTCGGCGCTCGCGGTCGTCCTCGACCGCGACGGCGACCACCTCACCGCGAGCGTCGGCGTCTCCGGCGACGGACAGAGCGTCCCGGACCCCGGCGAGTCGCTCCGGGTCATCGGCACCGAGGGGATGGTCGCCTTCGACGGCGAGACCATCGAAGTGACGGAGGGTGGGACGACCTACACGGCCACGCCGTCGACCCCCGACTTCGAGGACCTAACCCGGAAGAAGCTCCGGAACTTCGTGGACGCCGCCCGCGACGAGGCCGACCTCGCCATCCCGGCCGACGACGCCCTCCGAGTGACCGCGCTGACCGAGGCGGCCTACGAGTCGGCGACGACGGGCAGGCGGGTCAACGTCGACGGCGACGCCTGACGCTCTTGCCCAGGCCCCGAGTTCGGGCGAGTCACGGTGCGACCCTCAGACGCCGGTCAGCCGGTTCAGCGCACCCGACGACCCGGTGACAATCGGCCGGTCGCTGGTGCAGACGTACAGTTCGCCGTCGGGGGCGCGGCCGAACGCGAGGACGTTCGCCCCGCCGTCGTCGCGGTCCGTCACGGGAATCTCCGCGATGTCCCACGGGCGCGACTCGCTCGGGCGGGCGGCGAACAGTCTCCCCTCTGACTGCCAGTCGGCGAAGACGTACGCGCCCGAGAGCGCCGGAATCGACTCGCCGCGGTAGACGTGGCCGCCGATGACGGCCACGCCAGACGGTCCGTCCCCGCTGTGGGGGTACTCCAGTACCGGGTCGATGAGCGGCGCGCCGTCGGGCGTCTCGGTCGGGCAGTCGTCGGCGCGGAAGCAGTGTGCGCCCTCGCGGACGTTCCAGCCGTAGTTGCCGCCGCGCTCCAAGAGGTTCACCTCCTCCCACGCGCCCTGTCCCACGTCGGCGACGTAGCAGTCCTCGCCGTCGAACGAGAGCCGCCACGGGTTTCTGAGCCCCCACGCGTACTGCTCGTCGAGGCCGTCGGTGCCGACGAGCGGGTTGTCCTCGGGAATCCCGTAGGGCCGGTCGTCGTCGCCGGAGACGCCGCCGGTCGAATCCACGTCGATTCGGAGGACGCTCCCGAGGAGGTTCTCGGTTACGTCCTGCCCGTTGCCACCCGGGACGGCGTTGTACCAGTCGTCGACGTGACCGCGCCCCTCGTCGTTCGCGCCGCCGCCGTCGCCCGTGGCGACGTAGAGATAGCCGTCCGGGCCGAACGCGACGGCTCCGGCGTTGTGGTTCGACTGAGGTTGGGGAAGTTCGAGCAGCGTCCGCTCGGAGTCGGCCGAGACGGTCGTCGCCTCGGGGTCGACCGTCAGTTCGCTCAGGACGAACGTGTGGCTGTAGTTCGAGGGCGTCCCGGAGCGTCGCGGGGCGCTGTACCGGAGGTAGAGCCGTCCGTTGTCGGCGAACTCGGGGTGGAAGGCGACGCCGAGGAAGCCGCGTTCGTCGTAGCCGTTGAGGTCGACGACGCGGTCGGTGATGTCGAGATAGGGCTCGCTCTGTAGTCCCGAGTCGTCGTGGAGCCAGATTCGACCGGGCTGGTCCACGACGAACCGCCGGCTCCCGTCGAACGCCTCGGGAATGGCTACGTCGACAGGCGAGGCGAACCCGGTCGCCAGCGTCTCGTAGGCGACTTCGAGGTCCGAGAGGGAGCCGTCGCCCCCGGTGTCCGTGGTCGCGGTCGAGTCATCGGTCTCGTCGGATGTCGCGTCGCTGTCAGTCGTTCCGCCAGCGCCGTCGTCGGTCGGCGCGCTCGCACAGCCCGCGAGGCCGCCGAGGAGGGCCGCGCCGGTCGCGGCGAGAAAGTCGCGTCGGGAACCGTTCATGTCAACCAAGTGCGGCGCAAGCGGAGTAAGGCTTGCTACGGTTGAGCGGGCTATGCGTTCTCGCGCTCCCGCCCGCTCCGCGACTCGAACCGAGCGGCGATTCCGAATCCCTTACCACCCGATAGTGACGACGGGTACGACATGGACGAGGTACTCGCCGCCGACGGCCTCAGGAAGTCCTACGGCGACGTGGAGGCGCTCTCGGGGGTCTCCCTGTCGGTCGCCGAGGGGGAGGTCTTCGGCCTCATCGGTCCGAACGGCGCGGGGAAGACGACGCTGGTTCGCGCCCTCACGGGCACGACCGCGGTGGACTCGGGGTCGGCGGCCATCCTCGGGCGCGACCCGACCGAGGTGGACCGCCAGCGCCTCGGCGTCCTCCCGCAGGAGTTCCGGCCCGCGGGTCGGCTCTCCGCCCGCGAACTCGTGGCCTACTACGCGGGGCTCTACGACGACGCCCGCGACCCCGACGCGGTGCTCGACGAGGTCGGCCTCGCCGACGCCGCCGACACGTGGTACGAGAACCTCTCGGGCGGCCAACAGCGCCGCGCCTGTATCGCGCTGACGCTCGTCAACGACCCCGACGTACTGTTCTTGGACGAGCCGACCACCGGCATCGACCCGGCGGGCCGCCGGTCGCTGTGGGGGCTCGTCGAGGACCTCGCCGCCGGCGGGACGACGGTGTTTCTCACCAGTCACTCCATGGAGGAGATAGAGCGCCTCGCCGACCGCGTGGGCCTGCTCAACGCGGGCGAACTCGTCACGGTCGGCCGGCCGGACGACCTCGTCGCCGAGTACGGCGGCGAGAGCCGACTCGTCGTCCGAACCGACGATGACGCCGACGCGGCCCTCGAATCGGTGTCGCTCCCGGCCGCGCTCGACGCGACGGTGTCGGGAGACGGCATCACCGTCCACGGCGTCGGCCCGCGCGACATCGGCGACGTGGTCGCCGCCTTCGACGACGCGGGCGTCGTCTACGAGTCGCTCGTCTGGAAACAGCCCGGTCTCGAAGAGGTCTACCTCTCTCTGACCGGCGAGCAGTTCGAGGCGGCCCGGCCCGCCGCGGCCGCCGTGGTCGGAGGTGACAGATGAGTCTCGCCGCCCGCGTCCGCTCGGAGTTCGTCGCCTCGTGGCACGCGTTCCTCCGGCGGCGGACGGCGGTCTTCTTCACCTTCTTCTTCCCCGCCATCATCGTCGTCATCTTCGGGGCGCTCGTGCAGACCCAGCCGACCGGCGGCGGCCTGTTCGCCGAGCCGAAGGAGTACTACATCGCCGGCTATCTCGCGGTCGTCGTGCTGTTCACGCCGCTGTCGCGCGTCGGGAGCACCATCGCCCGCCACCGCGAGGGAAGCCGCTTCGAGAAGCTGGCGACGACGCCGCTGTCGCGCGCCGAGTGGCTCCTCGCGCACTCGCTCGTCAACGTCGTCGTCATCGGCCTCGCGGCGCTGTTGCTCCTCGCGCTGTCGGCGCTCGTGACGGGTGCGTCGATTCCACTGCGTCCCGCGACGCTCGCCATCGTCCCCTTCGTCGCACTTGGCGTGACGCTCTTTTGCGGCCTCGGGGCGGTCATCGGGAGCGTCGCCGACTCGCAGGACGGCGTCATCGCCGCGAGCAACGCCATCGCGCTTCCCCTGTTGTTCCTCTCCGAGACGTTCGTGACGCCCGACCTGCTCCCGGCGTGGTTCGTCCCGGCGTTGAATCTCTCGCCGCTCACGTACTTCGCCCGCGGCGTCCGGGCGCTCACCTACGGCGGCGGCGACTGGGTCACCAACCTCGCGGTGCTCGCGGCCCTCGCGGTCGCCTTCTTCGCGGCGGGGACGATGGCGATTCCGCGGACAGACTGAGAGCGCACACGCCGCCCACCTGCGGTGTTCGAGTGAGTTGTCGCCCCTCGACGCGCCCGCAAACTCAAGCCTTAACCCGCGGCCGACCCCACGTGGTGGCATGGTCGAAACTGAGACGTACACCATCGAGGGACCGGACGGAGACACCGAAGCGCTCGAACTCCCCGCGGGCCTCGTCGACATCTTCTCGGAGCAGGGCGAAGACCCGACCGACGTCGTCGCCGACGTGGTCGTGCAGGCGTTCGCACAGCAGGCACACGTCGTCGCTCACCACAGCGAAGGCGGCGCGCCGGCCGACATCGCCGAAATCAACGAGAAGATGGAAGAGCTGTTCGAGGACCGCTTCGGCGTCCCGCTCTCGGACGCGCTCGGCCACTCGCACTAAGCCGCGTTCGCGGCTCGCAGTTCGCTGTTTTCTCTGCCGTTCCGAGACGAAGGCGAGAGCCGCGCGTCTGAGCCGTCGTGGCGGGTCCGCCGCGCTCAGATGAACGCCAGCGGGACCATGATAGCGAAGCCGGCGACGAGCCCCGCGAGCAGTTCGACCCGGCCGCCGCGCGGGAGGCGCTCACCGAGTTCGAGCGCCTCGGGGATGAACTCCGTGAGCACGAGAAACACCATCGCGCCCGCCGCGAAGCCGAAGCCGAACGGGAGGAACTCCCGGGCGATGCGGACGAAGTAGAAGGCGATGACCGCGCCGATGGGCTGGGGCAGACTGGAGAAGATGGCCCACCAGACGAGCTTCCAGTTCGAGACCTCCATCGACCGGAGCGGGATGGAGATTGCCAGCCCTCGGGGACGTTGTGAATCGAGATGGCGATAGTCATGAACACCGCGAGCAGCGGGACGACGAAGCCGAACAGCTGGAAGCCGCCGTCGAGGCCGAGGTCGGCGAAGGAGACGCCGACGGCGACGCCCTCGGGGAAGCTGTGGACGGTGAGGATGCCGAGAATCAAAAGCAGTTTGCGGAAGTCGGCCTCCTCGTACTGCTTCGGGTCGACGTCCGCGCCCTCGATGACGTAGTGGGCGACGAGGACGAGCGCGACGCCCGCGAGCATCCCGATACCGAGTTGCAGCGGCGTCCCGTTGGCGAGCCCCTCGAAGACGAGTCCGAACAGCGACGCCGACACCATGATGCCCGAGGCGATACCCCACAGCGCCACGTTCCAGCGGTCGCTCACGTCCGAGACGAAGAAGAACGGAATCGCGCCGAGACCCGTCGCGATGGCCGTGACGAGCCCGGCGAGAAAGACGAACGTGAGAGCGGCAAACTGGTCCATACCGAGGGTAGTCACTCGGTGCCGATAAGTATTATCATATCCCAGATAATTTTGGCAAGCCTAAAGTATTGTGTGGGAGATAGAGGCGGCCTACCAGTTTAGACGGGCCGAAAAGTCGAACTGAACCGTATACCATGTATTCTGATAATTCTCCACGTGAAAGCGGTCACTCGCCGAGGATAGTCGGTGAAGAAAGGGACCCGGTTTCGCGGTGTGCGCACCCGGAACGGAGCGGTCTCAGTCGTCGGCCGCCGACGCGCCCTCGGGTGAGTCGCCGTCGCCGCCCATCGGGGAGACGGGGGTGGCCGCGACGGAGCGGGCCGACCCCATCCAGCGCTCGACGTTGGCCGAGACGTAGTCGCGCGCGCCGAAGGCGACCGCGCCGCCGACGCCGATGGCGAGGGCCGCGGCGATACCCCACGCGAACGCCTGCGCGATGGTGAACAGGATGGCCACGTCGATGCCCATCGTGCTCAGGCCGATGACGACGGCGGTGAAGTAGAGGAACATCCGGGTGCCGACCGCGAAGATGCTCGTGTACGGCGTCTCGGTCGCCGCGCGGGTCCGCGTGATGGCGTCACCGATGAAGTCGGCTACGACGAACCCGAGGACGATGACGAGTAGCCCGGCCACGAACGACGGCGCGTACGACGCCGCGGTCGAGACCCATTCGGAGAACAGGTCGACCGCGAGCACGTCGGCGGCCGCGAGGACCGCGATGGCGTAGACGAACCACTTGCCGAGCGTCCCGAACGCGCTCGAGACCGCCTTTTCGGTTCCGCCGAGAATCTTCCCGACCGGCGTCGCCAACACCGCCTTATCGACTTCGACGCGGTCGGCGACCCGCGTGATGAGTCGGGCGGCGATACTGCCGATGAACCAGCCGACGATGAGGATTAAGAGCGCGCCCACGAGCCGCGGGACGAACGCGAGCACGGCGTTAGTCAACTCTGCGATGGACTCGGTCAACGTGACTTGTAACGGGTACATTGTTCCGGGTGAAACATCGCGCGCCCGATAGTTAGTTAAGAATAGTAGAACCGTGAATAAAATTATCTCGTAATCGGAACCCTCCGATTTCTCCGATACTCGGTGAAAACGGACGATGCGCCGACCGACGGGGCGGTGGTCCGGCGGTCGGTCCGACCGTCCGATGGGCGAGACGGTCTCCGGTTCGGTCGCGTCCGCCGCGGTTTAATCCCAGCTTGATTCGTCACCGCGGTCGGTGGAACCGGCTCGCTCGTCGGCGAGACGGCCGAGCTGTGTCGCGATTTCCTCCATGGCGACGACGAGTCGGGCGGCGTACCAGAGGACGACGATGATGACGAGGAGAAACACCCACGCGAGAATCTGCTGGGCGATGAGGAGCGCGTAGGCGAGCGTCAGTACGAGGAACGCCGCGACGGCGATTTTCGCGCCCGCGGTCCGGTGGAGGGGAGTGTCGTCTGATGATGGCGACATAACCCGTCGTTTTCGGGGGATGACATTATGTGTTTGGCCGCTATGGGTTGGCGGCGACATGCTCCACCTGACGAGCACAACCGGCCCAATTCTGTGGTATAAATCACAAACCATCTCGATTAATTGCGCTACTGTAGCGTGCCACCAAAGGCCGTGAGACCGCCCACACCACCGAGTTTATCAGTCAATGACGGGAATCAACAGCCAATGGGAGAGCTATCCGAATTGTTCGCGCCGAACCGAATCGCGGTGGTCGGTGCGACCGAGCGCGAAGGAGCAATCGGGCGGGCAATCATGGACAACCTCATCGACGAGTTCGACGGTGAGGTCGTTCCGGTCAACCCCAAGTACGACGAACTGTTCGGCCTGCAGTGCTACGGCGACGTCGGCGAGACGGACGCCGACCTCGCGGTCATCGTCGTTCCGCCGAAGGTCGTCCTCCCGGCGATGAAGTCCGCCGGGGAAGCGGGTATCCAGAACGTGGTGGTCATCACCGCCGGCTTCGGCGAGACGGGCAGCGAAGGTGCCGCCCGCGAGCAGGAACTCCGCGACATCGCCGAGGAGTACGACCTCAACGTCGTCGGCCCGAACAGTCTGGGCATCATGAACACGGACGTCGGCATGAACGCGACGTTCGGCCCCGACATGGCCCTCGACGGCAACATGTCGTTTATGAGCCAGTCGGGCGCGTTCATCACGGCCGTCATCGACTGGGCCAACGACGAGGACATCGGCTTCAAGGACATCGTCTCGTTGGGTAACAAGGCCGTCCTCGACGAGGCCGACTTCATCGAGACGTGGAACGACGACCCCGACACCGAGGTCATCATCGGCTACCTCGAAGGCATCTCGGCGGGCCGCGAGTTCATCGACTCCGCCCGCGAGGTGACGAAGGACACGCCCATCGTCCTCGTCAAGTCCGGCAAGACCGACGCCGGCGCGCAGGCCGCCTCCTCGCACACCGGCACCATCGCCGGCTCCGACGCCGCCTACGAGGCCGGCCTCGAACAGGCGGGCGTCATCCGCGCGGACTCCGTCCAGCACCTGTTCGACACCGCCCGCGTGCTGGGCGACCAGCCGGTCCCCGAGAACAAGGACGTGGCCGTCATCACGAACGCCGGCGGCCCCGGCGTCATGACGACCGACGCCATCGGCGAGTCGGAGCTGAAGATGGCGGACTTCACCGACGAGACGCTCGAAACCTTCTCCGAGTCGCTGCCCGCCGAGGGGAACATCTACAACCCGGTCGACATCGTCGGCGACGCCGACAACGCCCGGTTCAAGGAGGCCCTCGACGTGGCGCTCGCCGACGACAACGTCGGCATGGCGCTCGTCCTGACCTGTCCGACGGCCGTCCTCGACTACAACCAGCTCGCCGCCGACACCGTCGAGCTGCAGGGGAAACACGACAAGCCCATCGCCGCCTGTTTCATGGGCGGCGAGCGCGTCGACGCCGCGTCCGACGTGATGAAAGACGCCGGCATCCCGAACTACTTCGACCCCTCGCGCGCCGTCGACGGCCTCGAAGCGCTCTCGAAGTACGCCGACATCCGCCAGCGCGAGTACGACGCGCCCACCGAGTTCGACGTGGACCGCGAGCGCGCCCGCGAAATCCTCGAAACCGTCGAGGACCGCGACGAGACCCGACTCGGCGTCGAGGCGATGGAACTGCTCGACGCCTACGGCATCGAGACGCCGACCGGCGACATCGTCGACGACCCCGCCGACGCGCTCGAAGTCGCAGAGCGCATCGACGGCGACGTGGTGATGAAAATCGTCAGCCCGGACATCCTCCACAAGTCCGACATCGGCGGCGTCAAGGTCGGCGTCGCAAACGAGGACGTCTACGACGCCTACGAGGACCTCGTCACCCGCGCGAAGAACTACCAGCCGACGCCAACATCCTCGGCGTGCAGGTCCAGGAGATGGTGAACCTCGACGACGGCGTCGAGACCATCGTCGGCATGAACCGCGACCCGCAGTTCGGCCCGCTCATGATGTTCGGCCTCGGCGGCATTTTCGTGGAAATCCTCGAAGACACGACGTTCCGCGTCGCGCCCGTCTCCGAGACGGAGGCCGAGGACATGACGAAGGAGATCGACGCCGCGCCGATGCTCCGCGGTGCCCGCGGTAACGACCCGGTCGACATCGGCGGCATCACGGAGACCATCCAGCGGCTCTCCCAGCTCGTCACCGACTTCCCGGCCATCCTCGAACTCGACATCAACCCGCTCGTCGCCCTGCCGGACGGCGTGAAGGCCGTCGACGTTCGACTCACCGTCGACCCGGACGAACTTTAAACACTTCACCACCCTATCACTCAACAATGAACACGGTACTCGTCACCTCGACCGGAGAAAGCACCGGGAAGACCGCAATCACGCTCGCACTCGGCGTCCTCGCCAAGGAGCGCGGACTGGACGTGGGCTACATGAAGCCCAAGGGCACCCGCCTGCAGTCCAGCACCGGCAAGACCCTCGACGAGGACCCGATGCTCGCCCGCGAACTGCTCGACATCGACGCGGAGATGCACCAACTGGAACCCGTCGTCTACTCCCCGACGTTCATCCAGGGAGCCGTCCGCGGCAAGGAGAACGCCGAGGAGCTCTCGGAGGTCATCTCCCACCACTTCGAGGACATCTCGGCCGGCAAGGACCTGATGCTCGTCGAGGGCGGCGGCTCCTACCGCACCGGCGGCATCGTCGACCTCACCGACGGCGACGTGGCGGACCTCCTCGACGCCGAGGTCGTCCTCGTCGCCGACTACCAGCACCCGAGCGACCTCGACGACGTGGTCGCGGCGGTCGAAGACATCGGCCCCGACCGCCTCGCCGGCGTCGTGTTCAACCGCGTGAGCGACGCCGCCTACGACGAACTCGAAACCGAGGTCGCGCCGTTCCTCGAAGCCCGCGGCGTCCCCGTCCTCGGCGTCGTCCCGACCGAGAAGGACCTCGCGGGCGTCACCGTCGAGGAACTCGCGAACGAACTCGGCGCGAACTTCGCCACCGACGCGCCGACCGACGCCTTCGTCGAGCGCTTCCTCGTCGGTGCGATGGGCGGCGACGCGGCGCTCCGCTACTTCCGCCGCACGAAGAACGCCGCGGTCATCACCGGCGGCGACCGCGCGAACATCCAGCGCGCCGCGCTCGAAGCCCCGGGCGTCAAATGTATCATCCTCACCGGCGGCCACCGACCCGTCGGAGCCGTCATCGGCAAGGCCGAAGAGAAGGGCGTCCCGGTGCTCCTCGTCAACGGCGACACGCTCTCTGTGACCGACCGCGCCGAGGACATCGTCAGCACGGGCCGCACCCGCGACGAGCGCACGGTCAACCGGATGCGCGACCTGCTGTACGAACACGCCGACATCGACGCCATCATCGGGGACATCGAACCGTCCGGTGACGGCGCGGCCGACGGCGACGACGAGTAACGACTGACGCGTCGGCATCGACCGATTTTTTCGGGATTCGGACTCAGGCCCCGTTGTGTCCACCCTCGCGGCTATCGAGGTAGTCGTTGAGGAGCGACGGCGCACCGACGCCGACCGCGAGGAGCGCGAAAAACGAGAGGACGAACTGTCCGGTGACTAGCTCCACGAGATAGGCGGTGGGGAGGGCGGCGAGGACGAACCCGGTGACGACGAGCGTCTGTCGGGAGACCATACGCCCGCTACGGTGGTCAGCGAGTTAATAGTTCCCGGTCAGCAGCGCCAGCCGCGGTCGGTGTCGTTCAGGAGTTCCGCGCCGTCGTCGGTGACGACGACGAGGTCCTCGATTCTGACGCCGAACTCGTCGGGGAGGTAGATTCCCGGTTCGACGCTGAAGACGTTCCCGACTTCGAGTTCGCGGTCGCTCCCGGCGACGATGTAGGGTTCCTCGTGCACGTCGAGGCCGACGCCGTGGCCGGTCCGGTGGATGAAGCGGTCGCCGTAGCCCGCCTCCTCGATGACCTCGCGGGCCGCGCGGTCGACGTCGCCGGCGGCGACGCCCGGTTCGACGGTCTCGACGGCGGCGGTCCGGGCGGCCTGCACGACGCCGTGGACCTCGGCGAACTCGGCGGGCGGCTCGCCGGCGAAGACGACGGTCCGGGTCTGGTCGCTCGGGTAGTGGTCGACGACGGTCCCGAAGTCGAGGACGACCGGGTCGCCAGACTCGATGACTCGGTCGCCGTGGCCGTGGTGCGGCATCGCCCCGTTCGGGCCGGAGCCGACGAGCGGGCCGAAGGGAATCCCCTCGCCGCCCTCGTCGGCGAGGAGGCGCTCGATTTCCGCGGCGAGTTCGTTTTCGGTCATGCCGACGGCGTCCTCGCCCATGTCGCGGACGCGCTCGACCGCGCGGTCGACGGCCGCACCAGCGCGGCGGAGTGCGTCGAGTTCGGCGTCGTCCTTCCGCGCGCGGAGCGGGGCGACGACCTCGCTCGCGAGGCCGAAGTCGGCGTCGGGGAGCGCCGCCCGGAGGTCCTGCGAGAAGCGCGCCCACATCGTGTCGTCGACGAGAATGCGCCCGCCGGCGAGGTCGAGGTCCGAGACGACGTCCGCGAGGGCGTCCCGCGGGTCGTCGTCGTCGCTCCACGTGCGCACGTCGGCGACCCACGACTCGGCGCGGACCTGCGTCTCGTAGAGGTCGGGGACGAGGAACACCGGGTCGCCCTCGCGGGGGACGAACAGAAGCAGGTGGCGCTCTGCGGGTTCCTCGTCGAAGCCCGAGAGGTACAGCAGGTTTCGGCTGGGGAACAACACGGTCGCGTCGGCGTCCGCGTCGGCCAGTCGCTCCTGACAGGCGCGGGTCCGTCGTTCGAAGGGCGTCATACGAGTCGATACGGGCGGCGGGGGAAAAGCGTGGGCGGTCCGCGAGCGCGTCGGGTCGCCACCCGCGAGCGTCCTACGCCCCGAGGTCGAGCGGGTCGTAGAGCTGGCCGGTGATTGACTCGAAGGCGTCGGAGGCGGTCACGAGGCCGACCACGGAGCCGCTTTCGGGGTCGCGGACCATCGCGAGTTCCTGATTCTCCTCCTGGAAGCGGTCGATGAGATCGCTGACCGAGAGGTCCGCGGGGACCGAAAGCGGCGGCGCGGCGATGTCGTCGAGGCGGCGGTCACCCGACTGGAGGCGGTCGATGTTCGAGAGGACCGTCGGCGCGTAGACGACGCCGCGCACGTCGTCGAGCGAGTCGCCGACGAGCGGGAACCGCGAGTGCTGGGGGTTCGACCGGACGCGTTCGAGGCTCTCGTCCGTGGTCGCGTCGGCCGAGAGCGCGACGACGTGGTCCGCGGGGACCATCACGTCGCGGACGGGTAGTTCGCCGATTCGGAGCGCGTTGAGCACCTCCTCGCGGCGGTCCTCGGGGAGCGACCCCTGTGCGAGGACGTTCCCCATCTGGCTGCGGACCTCGCCGCGACTGAGTCGGGTGCCACCGCTCCCGGAGCCGTCGCCGTCCTCGTCGTCGATTTCGGCCTCCTGCCACGACCGGGTTATCTCGACGCCGCCGAGCGACAGCAGGCGCTTCGCCAGCCAGTCGGCGACGACGATGACCGGGTACATCAGCTTCGTCCAGCCGTACAGGACGGGTGCGGTGTACTTCGCCACCGTGCGGGAGCGCTCGACGCCGAGGTACGTCGGCACCTGCTCGCCGAGGACGACGTGCGAGAGGTTGATGACGACGAGCGCCAGCCCGACCGACAGCGACGTGTGGGAACCCGCCGCCCCGCCACCGCCGAGAATCGCGTCGAAGGTGGCCGCGACGGCCGGTTCGGCGACGACGCCGAGGCCGACGCTGGCGATGGTAATCCCGACCTGACAGCCCGAGAGGTACACCTCCAGTCGCTCGGTCATCTCCCACGCGAGTTCGAGGCCGCGAGAGCCCTCGAAGGCGGATTCCTCGAACTGGGGGACGCGCGTCATCGCGAACTCCGAGACGACGAAGAAGGCGTTCGCGAGCAACAACACGAGGCCGCCGCCGAGACGAAGCGCGGTTTCGACACCTACCATGTGAGCCGAGCGTTCGAACCGGACTCCCCTGAGCGTGTCGGCTCCGGTACGACGTTGTGGTTTTTCGAAGTGTTATTTTAAGTCTCTAAATGTGCCGTAACAACTATGTCTCCGACGCCCGGGACGTTTGGTATGCGTCAGCAACACAGGCGAGCTTCCTGAAGCTGAGCGGTTCCCTCCTCGGCGGCGTCGCCGCCGGGTCGACCGTCGTCGCCGCCGAGCGGACGGACCGATTCATCGTAGACCTCGGCGGGAAAGACGCGTCGGCGCGGGTGAACGCCGACCTAGAGGTCGTCTACGACCTCTCGCCGGCCGGGGTGGTCGTCGTCGAGGGGAGCGAATCGACCGTCGCCGCGCTGGACGTGACCTACGCGCCCGACGTGGAGATTGCAATCGACGCGCCGGCGGTCAACGACGCCGCACCGACGAGCGCCGTCGACGAGCCGGGATACGGCGCGCAGTGGGACAAACAGAGCCAGCGGATTCCCGCCGTCCACGACGTGACCCGCGGCGAGGGCGCGCGCGTCGCCGTCATCGACACCGGGGTCGCCGCCGACCACCCCGACCTCGAACACGCGGTCAACACGTCGCTCTCGCGGAATTTCACCGGCGACGGGTTCGGCGCGGGCGTCCCCGCCGGCGGCGACCACGGCACCCACGTCGCGGGCATCGTCGCCGCGAACGACAGAAACGAGACGGGCGTCGTCGGCTCCGCGCCGGGGGCCGAACTCGTCGACTGCCGCGTCTTCTCGCCGAACTCGCTCGCCTCGTTCGCCGACATCCTCGCGGCCGTCGTCTACAGCGCCGAGATCGACTGCGACGCCGCGAACCTCAGCCTCGGTGCCTACCCGGTCCCTCGGCAGGGCGAAGGAGGCTTCTACGGGAAGGTGCTGAACAAGACGCTGACCCACGCCAACCGCTCGGGGACCGTCGTCGTCGTCGCCGCCGGCAACGACAGCGCCGACCTCCAACACGACGGCGACCTCATCAGCCTCCCCAACGAGGGGGCGCAGGCGCTCAGCGTCAGCGCGACCGGTCCGAAAGGGTTCGCGTTCGACGCGGGCGACGAAGAGGAGGGACCGAAGACGCCGGCGTTCTACACGAACTACGGGACCAACGCCGTCGGCGTGGCCGCGCCCGGCGGCGACGCCCTCCTCTCCGCACGGGAGAGCCATCCGGACGCGTGGTTCTACGACCTCGTCTACAACACCGTCTCGACGCCCTCGTACGACGACGACGGGAACTACGTCGGTTCGACCGACGGCTACGGCTGGAAAGCCGGGACGTCGATGGCCGCGCCGCAGGTCGCCGCCGCCGCGGCACTCGTCCGGTCGGTCGAACCGGGATTGACCGCGGATCAGGTCGCCTCGAAACTCGGACGCACCGCGGCCGTCCCAGCGGACGCGGACCGGGCGTACTACGGGTCGGGCTATCTCGACCCGCTGGCCGCCGTCACGGAGTAACGGCCTCCGCGCCCCCGAGAAAGTCCACCGAGCGAACTGATACCTTAGCTCTCGAACATCTTTATCCCGCGAGGCGTCGCATTGTTAGCCATGAGTTGGAAAGCAATCGACGCCCTCGACGACGCCCGTGACGCCACGACGTCGCTCCTCCTCCCGTTCGACGCGGTCGATGGGCGCGCCTCGCACTCATCGCCCTCTTCGTCGGCGGCCTCGGCGGTGGCGGTGGCACCGGTGGCAACGCCGGAACAACCGCGCCCGGCAGCGGCGGGTCGACCGACATCCCGGTCGATTCCTTGCCCGGGTTCGTGACGCCCGAAAACGTCATCGCTGCGGTCATCGCGCTCTTGGCGGTCGCAATCGTCCTCGTCCTCCTCTGGTCGTTCGTCGGCTCCGTGATGCAGTTCGTCCTCGTGGACGCCGTCGTCACGAAAGACGTGCGCATCCGCAAGCCGTTCCGCGAGCGCTTCTGGCTCGGCGTCAGGCTGTTCGCGTTCCAAATCGGCCTGTTCGTCGCGGTGATCGCGGTCATCGGACTCCCGATAGCGGCGGTGTTCTTCGGCATGGTCGCGTTCACGCCCGCGGTTGCCCTCTTCGCCATCCCGCTCGTACTGCTCGGGTTCTTGCTGCTGTTCGTGGTCGCGGTCGTCATGCAGTTGACGACCGACTTCGTCGTCCCGACGATGATGGCCGAAGACCGCGCCCTCCTGTCGTCGTGGGGGCGGGTCGTCCCGGTGTTCCGCGCCGAACTGTCCGAGTTCGGGCTGTACGTCATCGTCCGGTTCATCCTCGGCATCCTCGCGAGCATCGGTATCGGTATCGCGGCCCTCCTCGCCCTGCTCGTCGTCGCCATCCCCTTCGCCATCGTCGGCGGCGCGGCGTTCCTCGCGCTCAACGCCGCGAACGTCGCGTTGACCTCGACGGCCGGGCTGGTCGTCTTCGGCGCGCTCGGGGTCCTGTTCGTCCTCGCGGCCATCGCGGTCGGCGCGGTCGTCCAGATGCCCGTCGTGACGTACTTCCGGTACTACTCGCTGTTCCTGCTCGGCAGCGCCGACGACTCGCTCGACCTCGTCTCGCAGTTCCGGTCCGACGACGACTCGTCGGCTCCCGAGGGACCGACGCCCGCCTGAACACCGGCGACTCGCTCGCCCCGACTCGCGCTCCAGTCTCGGGGGGCGCGCCGCCGTCACACCGAAACCCCCGTCGCACTTCGTTTTTCGCGCCGTCGCCGACGCGACCGACTCGGGTGGTAAGCGGTGATTAATTAATACGTTGACAATCCTACGCTTCGGTATGTCCTTCGAATGGGTCTCGTACTTCACGTGCGAGGAGTGCGGGCTAGAGCGCCCGTCGCCGGAGGTCCCTTACGACCGCCTCGGGTACGCGATCTGTCCGAACTGCGGCGCGGAGACGCGCCCGGCCGCCCCGGTGACGGCCGACGCCTCGACGCTGGCGGATGGGTAGACACTTCGGCCTCCGCCGTCATTGCCCGGTATGAGTTGGACGGAGGTCCGCCGGGACGACCGCATCGCGGAGTGGGAGCGAAGCGACGGCCACGCGACCATTCGGCTCCGACGCGGGCCGAACGCGTGGCACGTCAGGGTCGACCGACTCTACCAGTCCGCCGAGGGCCGCGGCTACGAGGGCGAGCGCTTCGAGTCGGAGGCCGAGGGCCGCGGCTACGAGGGCGAGCGCTTCGAGTCGGAGGCCGAGGCCCGCGAGGCCGTCGACGCGTGGAAGGCCGAGTACGACGTGGAGAACTGAGCTACTGTAACCGTCGGGTCGTCTCGACCAGCGGGTGTCGGGCGTAGTCGACGATGTCGATGTCCGAGATGGACTTGAGACCCTCCTTTTCGGCGGTCCGCTGCATCCCGAGTTCGACCGGGTCGTCGACGACGATGACGTAGGCGTCCATCTCCTCGATGCCGATGCGGTCGGCCGCGAGGACGCGGTGGTGGCCGTCCGCGAGGAGCAACGTCCCGTTGTTGTCGATGACGACGAGGGGTTCGGCGAGGCCGCGTTCGAGTTCGTAGCGGCGGCCGTCGAGTTCGTCGGCGTAGACGCGGGCCTGCGTCGGAATGAGGTTCGAAAGCGAGACGGTCCGTCGCTCCTGGTGGACCGTGATGCCGTGAATCTGTTCGAGCGTCCGCATGAGTTTACCCACCTTCTCGGGCGTCGCGCGCTCGATTTGGCTTCGGATGACGTCCGTGTTCGAGATGATGCCGACGAGGTTGCCCGCGTCGTCGACGACCGGGAGCTTCTGGATGCCCGACCGGAGGATGACGCGGGCGGCGTCGTTCACGTCCATCTCGGGGTGGGCGACGACGAGGTCCGTCGCCATCACCGTCTCGATGGACTCCTCGTCGTCCGCGAGGAGGATATCTCGGGCCGTGACGAACCCCTCCGCTTTGCGACCGTCGCAGACGGGAAACCCGTTGTGCCCGTCGCTCTCTGCGATGCGTCGGGCGACGTCCGCGACCGTGTCGGACGGAGAGACGGTCTGGACCTCGCGCGTCATGTACTCCTTGACGGTCGCTTTGGTACTCATCTCCCATCCCATAGGGCCACCGTCGGCAAAAACGTGTGGGCGCTCACTCATCGAGCGGGTACTCGAAGGCGACGTCGGTGTCCAGACTCGGCGTCGGCGTCGCGTGTTCGAGCGTCTCGAATAGCCGCCCGGCGACGATGTCCGTGACGATGGTCGCCAGCGATTCCCGAGAGTCGTCGCCCACGTCGTCGAGGATGCCTAACGGAATCTGTGCGCCCGCCATGTCGGCGTGGCCGCCGGCGCTCCCGATGGAGCCGAGGGCGTCACGAAACGCCTCGCCGAGGTCGACCCGCGCACCGCGGGCGCGGCCGGAGACGTAGACCGTCCCGTCCATCAGGCCGTAGACGACCGTCACCTCGACGCCCTCCATCCCGAGGAGGTGGTCGGCGGCCTGCGCGAGGGCGTCCCGCTCGCGGATATCGCCGACGTTCGACGCGAGGGCGTTCCCCCGGACGTCGCGGTTCGAGATGGCGCGCGCGAGCGTCTCCATCGTCTCGGAGGTGAGACTCGGCGTCTCGACCCGTTCGAGCAGGTCAACGTCGACGTGGGGGATGAGGAAGGCGGCGGCCTCGAAGTCGGCCGTCGAGACCTCCCGCGTGAAGTCGTTGGTGTCGACCTGAATCCCGAACAACAGCGCCGTCGCGACCGTCGTGTCGGGGACGATGCCGAGCCGTTCGAGGTACTCCGCGAGGAGCGTGCTCGTCGCACCGACGCCGCGCCTGAGGTCCACGTACGCCGCCTCGACCGGCGCGCGCGGCGGATGGTGGTCGATGACGATGTCGATCGTCGTCTCCGGCGGGAGGCGGTCGTTGACGCCCGGCCGGGAGTGGTCGACGAGCGCGAAGCCGGCGTACTCGTCGTCCGCGGGTACCTCGTCGAGGACGCGGAGGTCCAGTTCGAGGAGGTTGACGAGCGCGCGGTTCTCCTGATGAGAGATGTCGCCGAAGTAACACGCTTCGGCGTCGATACCCGCCCGCTCGGCGATGGCTTGTAGCGCCAGCGCCGCGGCGATAGCGTCGGGGTCCGGGTTGTCGTGCATCACGACCGCGAGCTTGCCGTCGACGTTTCGGAGGACCCGCATCAGGCGGTTCAGCCGCTCCGTGTGCGACGTGCCGACCGCGTCGAGGATGCGGTCTGTGACCACTCGCCGCGGGTCGATGACCTCGTCGGCGAGGCCGTACACCTCGTCGCGGACCGACGGGTCGGCGTCGTCACCGAGGTAGACGACCAGCGGCGCGTCCGGACAGTGTTCGCTGGCCGCGCGCGCCGCGTCGAGGTTCGACCGCGGAGACTGTCCGCCGACGACGACGAGGTCGACCACGTCTGGGTAGGTCGACGGGTCGGCGGGGTCGCCCTCTCTCGCGTCGATACCGTCCGAGCGGAGGTCCTCGGCGCGCCCCTTTCGGTCGGTGACGACCGTCACCGTCCCGCCGCGACCGGTGAGTTGCTCGACGAGACCCCCACCGAGCGACCCACAGCCGAGAACCAGGCGACGTACCATACACTGACGGTCGAACTCCGGCCGCAAAACCCTACCGTCCTCCCATCCGGCGATGATATTATGTCATGCCACTCCATGACACACATACGATGGAACTCGAGACGCAACTGCTCTTCGAATCGCGAGCCGAGTCGTTCGTCCGAACCTGTCGAACCGTCGTCGGCGACGACCTCAGGAGCGTGACGTACTTCACCCACGACCGCTGTGACCAGATTTACCTCCGGAGCGACCTCGAAGCCGACGCCGACCTCACCGGATTCGTCGAACACGAGACCGACGGGTTTCAGGCCCGGACCGCCTATCGCGGCTCCGAACTCGGCGACTACCGCTACACCGTCCGCGCGTTCGACCACGGCTACCTGACGCGGGTGACCGCCGACGACAAAGGCGTGTTCGTCACGACCGACGGCCTGACGCTCAGGCGCTCCGAGGAGCTGGCATCGGCGCTCGGCGAGTTACTTCGCGAATAAAAGAAACCGAAACGGAACCGGGTCGAATCGCCGGAACGCTCAGAAGAGCGCCGCGGCGACGGTCTGGGCCGTCTCGATGACGGGTTGGAAGCCGGGCAGGAGCAGCAACGTCCCGACCGCGGCGAAGATAATCGCCACGTAGAGACCGACCGGCTGACTGCCGATTTCGAGGGGCTCAGACGGCTCCTCGATCCACATCGCTTTCACGACGCGACTGTAGTAGAACAGCGACAGCGCGCTGTTGACCGCGCCGACCGCGGCGAGCCACCAGAAGCCGGAGCCGATGGCCGACTCGAACAGGGCGTACTTCGAGAAGAAGCCGCCGAACGGCGGGAGCCCCGCGAGCGAGAACATGAAGACGGTCATCGCCGTCGCGGCGACGGGCGCCTTCGACGCGATGCCGTTGTAGTCCTCGAACGTGCGGCCGAGACCCCACTTTTCGACCATGGCGATGAACAGGAACGCGCCCGTGTTCATGAAGCCGTAGACGAGCAGGTGGGCCATGCTCGCGCCGAGCACGTCGCCGTTCGCGGCACCGCCGTCGACGGTGATGGCCGCGAGACCGATGAGCGCGTAGCCGGCGTGCCCGATAGAGGAGTACGCCAGCATGCGCTTTACGTTCTCTTGGGTCGCCGCCGCGAAGTTACCGAGCGTCATCGTGACGACGGCGAGCAGCGCGAACAGCAGCGACCAGTCGACGCTCCCGCCGCCGATTGCGGTGACGGTTTCGAGGGGGAACGCGACGGTGAACACGCGGAAGGCGACGGCGAAGCCGGCCGCCTTCGACGCCGACGAGAGGAACGCGCTCACAGGCGCGGGCGCGCCCTCGTAGGCCTCCGGCGCCCAGAAGTGGAACGGGACGGAGGCGGTCTTGAACGCGAAGCCGCCGGCGATCATCAGCACGCCGAGGCCGAGGACGCCGACGAGTTCGGTTCCCTCGGCGAGCGTCGCGGCGATTTCCGGGAGCACCAGCGAGCCGGTGACGGCGAACACGAGGCTGATACCGAACGCGAACACCGCCGACGACAGCGCGCCGATGAGGAAGTACTTCAGGCCGGCTTCGATGCTGCCGCGGTCCTTCTTGAGGAACGCGACGAGCGCGTACGACGGCAGGGACGCGAGTTCGAGGCTGACGAAGACGGTCGCCAGCGAGTTCGACATCCCCATGAGCGTCATGCCGGTCGCGGCGAACAGCACGAGGGCGTAGAACTCGCCTTGATACTGCTGGTCCGCGAGGTAGTCGTACGAGGCGACAGAAACCATCGCGGCGACGCTGGTGAAGATGAGCGTGAAAAACAGGCTCATCCCGTCGACGACGAGCGCGTCGCCGTACAGCGTGATTGCGCCACCGGTAGACTCCATGCCGGTTCCACCGATGAGGAACCAGCCGGCGATACCGCCGGCGGCGAGCGCGCCGAGCGTCGCCGTGCCGGCCAAGAGGCCGTTGTTCGTGGAGTCGGGGTCGATGGTGTCGATGAGCAGCAGCGCGAGCCCCGTGAGCGCGAGCACGATGGCGGGAGCCGTCGCCGCCCACTCGGGGAGCGTCTGGAGGGGCGTCATCTAGAACGCACCTCCCAGTTCGAGAATCGGAGTAACCGCGTCCTGAATCATCGTGAAGAAGATGTCCGGAGAGACACCGAGCACGATGGTGAGAAGCAGCAGCACCGCGAGCGGTGCCACGTCGTGGAACGGTGCCTCGGTGATCTCGTAGTCGCCGTCGAACCGGAACGGTCCGAACAGGGTCCGCTGCATCGCGAACAGCAGGTAGCCCGCGACGATGACGATACCGAACATAGCCGCGCCGGTAAACAGCGGCATCGCCTCCATCACCGTGGACTCGAACGCGCCCTTGAAGATGAAGAACTCTGCCGCGAAACCGGCCATGAGCGGGAGGCCCATGTAGCCGAACGCGCCGGCGACGAAGATGCCGGCGGTGACGGGCATCCGGTCGGCCAGTCCGGAGAAGTCAGTCACCATACGCGTGTGGGTCGTGTTGTAGATGACGCCGACGGCCATGAACATCAGACCGGAGATGAGGCCGTGGGCGACCATCTGGAAGGTCGCACCGCCGACGCCGTAGGTGGTGTAGGCGATGAGACCGAGGATGACGTACCCCATCGACGAGACGGAGGAGTACGCGACGATGCGCTTGAGGTCCTGCTGTGCCAGCGCGAGGAGCGCGCCGTAGATGACGCTCGCGACGGCGAGCAGGGCGATGGGCAGCGCGAAGGCGCGCGCCGTCTCCGGGAGCATCGTGAAGTTGAACCGGAGCAGGGCGTACGTACCCATCTTCAGGAGGACCCCGGCCAGCATGACCGACACCGGCGTGGGGGCCTCGACGTGGGCGTCCGGCAGCCACGTGTGAAGCGGGGCGACCGGAACCTTGACCGCGAACCCGAGGAACATCGCGACGAACGCGACCGACGCGAGCGCGCCGGGCGACAGCCCCGCGAAGCTCCCGAGCTCTCCGGCCTGCAACGCCTGCGCGATTTCGGGCAGGCGGAACGACGAGACCGAGTCGCCGAGACCGAACACGAGCGAGATGAACCCGATGAACATCACGAGCGACGCGATGTTCGTGTAGACGAAGAACTTGATCGCCGCGTACTTGCGGCGGGGACCGCCCCAGACGCCGATGAGGAAGTACATCGGCAGGAGCACGGCCTCCCAGAAGATGAACCAGACGAAGAAGTCGAGCGCCGTGAAGACGCCCAGCAGGTTCGCCTCCATCAGGAGCATCAGACCGAAGAACTGGGACTGACGCTCCGAGATGGGCGTCCACGCGCTGACGATAGCGAGCGTGGTGAGGATGGTCGTGAGGACGACGAGCGGCATGCTGATGCCGTCGACGCCGACCATCCAGTGAATGTCGTACTGGCCGAGTTGCAACCAGGCGACGTCTGTCTCGAACGCGATGTTCCCGCCGAGAAGGGCGTTCCCGCTCGCGTCGTACTGTTGCCACATGTAGAGGCTCCCGACGACGGGAGCCAGACTCAGCGCGAAGGCCGCCTTGCCGGCGTACCGGTCCGGCAGGACGAAGGTGACCAGCGCGGCGAGGAACGTGACTGCGATGAGCGCTTCGATTATCATGCGAACCAACCTCCGAGCAGACCGAGACCGAGAAGGAGCGCGGTCAGACCGAGCGTGAGGAGCGCCGCGTAGTTGCT
>NZ_JPES01000117.1:0-44464 GCF_000730175.1 Haloferax sp. ATB1
CGCCGACGGCGACGAGGACCCCGACGAGCAGGCCGAGCACGCCGAGCAGTCGCCGTTCCGTTCTGAAGCGGTGTGCGCCCTCGCTCGTGATGACGAGTCCGGCCACGGCCGCGAACGTCCCCGCGGACGCGCCGGAGACCACGACGGATACAGAGAGCGCGGCGGCGAACAGCGACAGCGCCGCGCTGAGTCGCGCCGGCCGTCTGGTGACCGCTCCCGCTCCGCTCATATTCGAACCCCCCGTTGCGCGTCGATTGCGAGCGCGAGCGGGTCGTCGAGCGACCATTCGATGGCGGGGATACCGACCTGACGGAGCGCCCGCAGTCGGTTGCGTCGCTCGGCGACCGCCAGTCGCTCGCCGGCCGTCTCGTCCGCCGTCACGTCCGGCGAGACGACCGTGACCGGGTGGCCGTGGCTGTCGAACCGACGCGCGACCTCGACGGCGAGGTCGTCACAGACGGGCGAGACGAAGAGCAACTGCGTCTGCTCGCCGAGCCGACCGAGGTACGACTCGACCTGCGCGTCGACCGACTGGTCGGCGTCGGTCGGCTTCGCGGAGAACGCCGAGTGCCTCGAAAGCAGCTTCCGCAACCGGAGTCGGTGTTCCCGACCCGCGCCCGGCAGTTGGAAGCAGTCTTCGGCCGCGAGCGCGGCGAGACCGACGCGGTTCCGGCCTTTCAGCAGGGAGGCCGTCAACTGCGCCGCGGCGGACACCCCCGCGTCGACGGCGTGGGTCTCCCCGGGCGGCCCCCTGTAGGCGACCGCTCGCGCGTCGACGAGGACGAGGATCGACGCCGCCTGCTCTTCCCTGAAGTCGATGGTCGTCAACTCGCCGGAGGAGGCGTACCGCTTCCAGTCGATCTGACTGACCGGGTCGCCCCGGCGGTACGACCGCGTCTGCTGGAACTCGATGCCCGACCCCATCCCGTTCGCGGTGACGCCGCCGACGGTGTCGAGGGTCTGCGACCGGAGCGGCGGTTCCGTAATCTCCGCCGTGCAGTCGAGTTCCGTCTCGTCCGCGGCCCGAACGTCGACTTCGACCTCCCTGTCGCCGCTGGCGTCCCGAACGACCGCGGTGGCGTCGTCGAACGCGTGCCGCCCGTGTTCGGCTTCGACGGCGTACGAGAACGTCCGCGTGTCGCCGGGTCGAAGCACCATCCCGCTCCTCGCCGGGCCGTCCGTGACGGAGAGCGCCGGGGGGACGCCGTCGACGATTCGACAGTCGTACAGCGTCGCGTCGCCCTCGTTCGTCACCGCGACCTCGATTTCGACCTCGTCGCCTTCCGCCGGTGAACTGGTGTCGACGCGGCGTTCGAGAGTCAGGTCCGGCGTGGGCGTCGGGACGACCCGGTGGTACGCCGCGAAGACGATGCCGACCGTCGACAGAAAGAGGAGCTCCTGTCGCTGCGCCAGGAGCCCGCCGGCCGCGACGACGAGCGAGACGGCGACGACGCCGCGCCAGCGGTTCGTCTCCTGCGGCGTCGTCATCGGTCCGCACCTCCATCGACCGCGTAGACGGCCTCGGCGGCCCGCCGGGCGCGGAACTCAGCGGGCGTCCGCCGTCGCGGAAGCGCGCTGAGCGCGGTGACGAGCGTCGACCGGTTCGGACTCCCGAGGAACGACGCCGCCTCGGCGTCGTCGGTCCACTCGCCGCGTCGAACGAGTCGCCGCGCGCGGCTTCGACCGCAGTTCCGCTCGCGCATCACCGCCTCGACGGCCGCCGTCCGGAGCCGCGTTTTCACGCGCTTTCGGGTGCTGTCCCCGAAGACGGGCGTTCGATACTCCCATCCACGAACCGTCTCGTCGAAGTCGCGACCCGCGGGCGGGGCCCGAACGGGGACTTCCGGGTCCGGCGTTTCCACCTGCTGCAGTTCGCTCTCGCGGCCGGAGACGACGACCGGGAGCGCCGCGAGCAGCGCGATGCCGGAGAGCGCGGCCACGAGGACGTAGTCACCGCCCAGTTCGGAGACGAGCGCCGTCGTTCGGGGGCCGATTCCCCGCGCGACCGTTCCGACGGCGAGACACCCGAGACCGAGGAGACCGAACAGTATCCGTCGGCGGTTCACGACTGGTCCCTCCCCCCGGACGAGTCGAGGCGTTCGAGGTACTCCCGCGCCCGACGGCGTCGGTCTTCGGTCACCGGCGCGCCGCCGTATCTGACCTCCTCGAACAGTTCCGTGAGCGACCACACCGTGTTCGCGTCGGCCCCGTTTTCGCGGGCGACCGCCGCTCGCTCTCGGGGCGTGAGCAACTGACGGTCGTCGAGTCGAAGGCGTTCGACCATCTCGTACCACGCTTCGGTGACCTCGTTTTCCGGGGCGGGCGGCAGGTCGGCGGCACGGTTGTCGTCGCCGGCGGTCGGCCCCGTTCCGGAGTCGTCGCTCCCGAACCGAGCGACGAGCGGGCGCAGGCGTTCGGCGAGGCGTCGCCGGTATCGGACGACGACTGCGAGGGCGACGACGCCGGCCAGTGCGACGAGCAGTTCGACGAGGCGCGAGAGGAGCGCGAGCAGGGCGTCGATGAGGCGCTCCAGCGGGTTCGTCTCGTCCGGGGTCTCTCCCGGCCCGTCCGACTGGTCGCGCTGCGCGTTCGAACGCTCCGACGCGGAGTCGCTGTCGCTGTCGTCGGGACCGGTGGAACTGGACTGGTCCGACTGTGACGACTGCTGACTGCTGCGTTCCTGCTGACTCGGGCCGTCCGTCAGCGTCTGGTATTCGCGTTTGATGTCGCTGGCGTCGCCTCTGTCGAGCGGGAGCGATGCGTAGTCGAGGTCAATCGCCTCGCTCGGGGAGGAATCGACCGCCGATTCGAGGGACCCGGCCGCCGAAGCGACGACGAACAGACACACGAGAGCCAGTCCGAGCGTGACGAGCACGTCACTGTCCATCCGACCAACCTCCGCGGGTGTCTAGGCGTATCACGATACGTGTAGGGCCGCTCCCGGCCATACTAATTATCGGGCTGATAAGCCGCCGCTACGTAGTCGATAATAACGGTGGGTGACTGTGATGTCTCGTTCGAGTTCGAGATGGAGATTCCATCCAAGACACTGAAACGTGCGAGTATCGCCCTCCTCGTCGCGCTCTTGATGACGACGGCCGGCTGTTCGTCGTTCGCGGGCGGCGACGCGGGAGGCACGACAGCGGCGACTGACACCGCGGACACGACGGAGATGACCGCGTCCGACGTCGAGGGGGCCGCGAACGAAACGACGTCTACGGACGACGCGACGGCCGCGGAGACGACGTCCGCGAACGAGACGAACGAGTCGTCGGATTCCGCCTCCGACGCAGACTCCGACTCACACAGCCACGACTCGCCGACGAACGCCAGCGACGAGTCGACCGTCGACGCGGCGTACACCGGGCAGATGGCCGTCATGGTCGGCGGCGAGCGCGTGAGCCTCACAGAGGACCTCGACGAGGACGCGCCGATTCACATGAGCGACGTCGACTCGTGGCACACGAACGAGAGCACGACGCTCGTGGAGGCGCTCGACGCGGCGGACGTCGACGCCACCGAGTCGTCGCTGACCTACGACGGCGAGACCTACGAGGAGTCCGAAGACGGGACGAAACTCATCTACCGCGTCGATAGCCACGAGGTCGACCCCGAGGAGTACACGCTCGAATCGGACGACAAGGTGTGGGTGCTGGTCGTGACCGACGACTCGAACGTCACCGCTCCCGGCGAGTACATCCCGCCGGAACAGCTCCACGTCCACGGCACTATCGACTTCTCCGTCGACGGCGAGTCCGTCGACTTCAGCCGCGACAAGTACCAGCAGGCGGGTCACAACGACCACTTCCACTTCGAGGGCGGTCACTCGAACCCGTGGCACGCGCACTCCGCGCACGTCACGCTCGCCTACGGCATGTCGACGCTCGACGGCATCAACATGACCGACGAGAGCGTCACCTACAACGGAACGACCTACCCGTACGACGGTGAAAACGGGACCGTGAGCGTCACCGTGAACGGCGAGTCCGTCGACCCGACCGACTACTACCTCAAGAACGGCGACTCGGTCTCTATCGAGATAGAGTCCGCCGACTAAGCTTCCGCGCTCGTTTATTTATGTACACGAATCACCGAACAGCAAGCGGTCAGCGACCGATACGACGTTCGTCTCCGCGCGTCGCCCCCGCGGGCGGACTCCGCGAGAGCGACGCGGGCGGGTGGTGTGAATGAAACGGAACATGGTCACCGCGTTCCTCTCTATCTTCGGGGGGCGCATCTTCATCGTGCTGTCCTCGGTGGTCCTCACGCCGCTTCTCATCACGACGCTCGGATTCGAACTGTACGGTCGCTACGGCACGCTCACCGCCGTCTTCGGCATCTCGACGATTTTGATGAGTTCCGGCATCAACAGCGGTGCCCGGAAGTTCCTCGCCGAAGACCGCTCGATTTCGGACTGGCAGACCCACGTGTTCGGGTACTACTTCCGTCTCGGGACGGTTCTCGCGGTGCTGACCGCGCTGGCGTTCGCCGCCGTCGCGCGGTTCGGTATCGTCACGCGGTTCCTCGGTCCCGAGTACGTCGTCGGCTTCTACGGCCTCGCCGGCCTCACCATCGCCACGCAGTTCCGCGAGTACGCCCGCCGGTCCCTGATGGGTCTCAAACAGGAGCACCTCTCGGAACCGCTTCGCGTGCTCAACAAGGTCGGAACCCGACTCGCGCTCATCGGCATCGCCTATCTCGGGTACGAAATCGGGGGGCTGATGGTCGGTCTCATCGTCGTCAACAGCCTCGTCGCGCTGCTCGCGCTGTGGTGGGTCCGCAAGAACATCTCGCTTCGCGGCGTCTTCACCACGACGCCGCGGGGCTTTCCGACCAAAGAGCTGTTCAGCTTCAACCATCTCTCGGTGGTCTACATGCTGTTTCTCACGTCGATGTACCACGTCGACGTGCTGATGCTCGCGTCGTTCGTCACCGAGACGCGCGTCGGCTACTACAAGTCCGCGCTGGTCATCAGCCAGTTCCTCTGGGTCATCCCCCGCTCGATTCAGTCGATGCTCGTGCAGTCCGTCTCGGACCTCTGGGCGGACGAGCGAATCGACCAGATAAACGAGATCGCCTCCCGCGTCACCCGTTACGGAATGCTCGTCATCATCCTCCTGTCGCTCGGATTGGCGGCGCTCGCGAGGGACTTCGTCCCGCTCTACCTCGGTTCCGGGTCGATGCCGGTCGTCACGCCGCTTCTCATCCTCCTCCCGGGAACAATCGGCTTCGCGGTCGTCCGGCCCATCCTCGCCATCAGCCACGCAAAGGCCGACATGAAGCCGCTCATCGCGGCGACCGGGGCCGCGGCGACGTTGAACATCGTCCTGAACGTCGTCCTCATCCCGCGGTACGGCATCCTCGGGGCCGCCGTGGCGACGACGACGGGGTACGCCTCGCTCCCGGTGTTCAACCTCGCGAGCGCGCGCTACCTCGGATTCAAGCCGTTCTCCGACGCCCGCATCGTGCGCGTGCTCGCGACGGGGTTCATCTCCGGGGTGCCCATCTTCCTGCTCTCGATGACCATCGAGAGCAGCCTCCTCGCGTTGGTGGTCGTTCCGGTCGTCGGCCTCCTCGTCTTCGTGACCGTGGCGTTCATGGTCGGGGCCGTGGACGCCGACGAGGCGCTGGACCTGCTGAGTTCGCTCCCCGCCCCCGTCGGTCCCCGCGCCACCGCGATACAGGGCCGCCGCGGCGGCATCAACGCCGGCGGTCCCTCGTGGGGCAACGAATCGTGGACCGACCGGCACAAGAACACGCTTCAGCGCGTCCTCCTCGTCGCCGGAATCCTGCTTTCGGTCTCCGGCGTCGCCCTCGCCGTCGGCGTCCCCAGCGTCGGCATCGCTCCCTCGGTCGACGGCGACTCGCCGGTGCCGCAAGTGAACAACACGACTCCCGTGACCGACACGCCGATGCCGACGACCGATGCGCCGGTCACAACGACTGACACGCCCGACCCAACGACTTCGTCGACCGAGACGGAGACGCCGACAAACGGCACGCCGACGGCGACGAACACGACCAGCCCGCCGTCGGAGACAACGACGACGACGACCGATTCGGACGACGACGGCGGGTGGTTCTGGGGCGGCGGCGGTGACGACGACCAGACGACCACCGCGACGTCGACGGACACGCCGAACACCACATCCACCGCGACGACGGCGACGGACACGCCATCGAACAACACCACGACCACGACGACGGATACGCCGACGGACAACACGACGACGACGACAGACACGCCATCGAACAACACGACGTCCACCGCGACGACTGATACGCCGACGGACAACACCACAACCACGGCGACTGACACGCCGACGGATACCGCGACGACGACTACCGAGACACCGACAGACACGACGACGACATCGACGGACACCACGACCGCGGAGACGACAACGACTGAAACAACGACCACGGCGACTGACACCACGACCACAGAGACGACAACGACCGAAACGACGACATCCACAGAGACGACGACAACCTCCACGGACACCGCGACCGCGGATTCGACGACCGACACGACGACTTCGACAGACACCTCGACGGAGACGACGACGTCGAATACGACCGACGGCGGGTCGACGCTCCTGATGGCTCAACCGATTCCGGTGACCCAGTGGTTCGCTTCGGCTCCGTCGCCGCTCGGCGGGTCGACGTGGTTCCACTCGGTCTTGGCCGTGGGAGTCGCGGCGCTCGCCGGTCGAAGCGCGCTCTGACGAGTCGTCTCGCTTTTTTGACGCCGACTGTCGGGACCGCGTGCTATGTGGACCGTCTGCCGATCAGAAACGAGATAGCGCGGCGCTCGTGTCGCGCCGGAGAACTCACTACGCGGTCGTGGCGGGCTGTCGCTCGGATTCCGTCGTTTCGTCGAGGACCTCGACGTAGAGGTCGGCGATTTCCTCGCAGACGTTCTCCCACGTGAACTCGTTCGCGTACGACTGAATCGCGTCCGCGTCCCACTGCTTGTGGAGCGCGTCGACGACGGCGTCGGCGAGTTCGTCGTGCGACTCCGGTCCCTCGACGAGGAGGCCGTAGTCGTCGCTCGTGACGACTTCCTCGCTCCCGCCGTTTTTCGTGGCGACGACGGGCGTTCCACAGGCCATCGCCTCCAGTTGGACGACGCCGAAACTCTCGCTGTAACTCGGCAGGACGAACACGTCGGCCGCGTTCATCCAGTCGTTGAGCGTCTCCGATTCCACGTAGCCGAGCAGGTCGGTCCGGTCGTCGATGCCGAGTTCCTCGGCGAGCGATTCGAGTTCGTCGCGCATGCCGCCCTGTCCGCCGATGACGAGCCGCGCGTCGGGTTCGGTCTCGTGGACCCGCGTCGTCGCCCGCATCAGGTGTTGGAAGCCCTTCCGGGGTTTCAGCGTCCCGAGTGCAAAGACGACGGGCGTGTCGTCTTCGATGCCGAGTCGCTCGCGGGCCGCGGCGGTGGACAGACGCTCGAACACGTCCGTGTTGTAACCGTTCGGCACGTGGACCACGTCGTCGTTGTACGGTTCCAGTTTCGAGCGGTCGCGGCGGTTGACGCGGACGAGTCGGTCGGCGTCGGCCCACGCCCGCTTCAGTCGGTCGTTGTCGGAGTCGAGCTGTGTTTCGAACCAGTTGCGGTTGGCGTGGACGGTGAGGACGTACGGGATTCCGAGTTCCTCTTTCAGGCGCGCGCCCACGTAGCCCGAGGTCCACGTCATGTGGCAGTGAATCAGGTCGAACGAGACGGGGTGGTCGGCCAGTTTCTTCTTGACTTTCCGGACGTGTTGCTGTCCGAGGAGGTGTTCGCGCTGGACGTCGACCGGGAGATAGAAAAGCGGGGTCTCGACGACGCGAACGTTCTCGGGGACGTTGTCTGGGCGATTTTCGCGTCTTTTCCGAACCCTTCGCCGCCGCTCACGGGGAGGCGAGACGCCGCGTCGGCGAACCAGTTGTACCTGACGCAGACGGTGACGGAGTTGAAGTACGCCGCGAGTACGTCGACCTGCGACTTGACGAAGTGTTTGTAGCCGTGTGAGACGACGAGGAGGTCCTTGTCGGCCAGTCGGTCGTGGTCCATGCGTTACCCTCCGTTTCGTACCGACCCCATGATTATCGGGTCGGTAAGCCCCCGCTCGTCTCAGACGGGCGGCAGCTCGGTGTTGTCGACGACGAAGCCTCCGCGCCACCGTCGATGTAGCCGCCGTGGAGCACCGAGTCCGTCACGACCACGTCGGTCCCCTGAGAGTACAGCCTTCAGGGCCTGTCGGCCGCCGAGGGACCGCGCGGTGATCTCGTCGAAGCGCGTCCGGTTGCCCTTGTTGATGAAGGGGTGGTGCGTCGACTCGTAGGTCCCGCCGACGAACAGGGCGTCGTCCGCGAGAATCTCGGCGCAGCGCCGGTAGCTCTCGCCGGGTTGGTGGACGGTCAGGTTCTCGAACCGGGCGTTCGCGCGCTCGACGCGAATCGCCTCGCGCTGGCCGTCGCCCGGTGCCGAACCGGTGATGGTGACGTTCTTGACGAGCGTCATCGGGTCCTCCGGGGCGTTTTCGCCCTGCAGGTAGATCGCGAAGTTCGACCCCTGGATGTCGATTGTCGTGTCGAGGACCTCGACGCGGCCCGCGCCGGGAGTCACCTGAATGCCGCGCGCACAGCCCTCGTCGTCGTAGAGGACGATGCTACAGTTCTCGATGACCGCGGTCTGTGCGTTGTCGAGGACGCGAATCGCGTTCTCCGCGGAGCCGGTGACTTCGATCCTCGTGTTCTCGATGCGGAGGTCGGCCCCGTCGTCGAGGCGGATTCCGCGCTGGCTGATGCCGGGGACGAGGTCGTCGATGACGACCGTCGCGTCGCGGACGCTGCTGCCGTACCCCTTGAGCCGAATCGAGGAGACGGTGCTGTTCTTGTACGTCCCGCCCTCGACGTGGACGACGCCCTTCGCGCCCGAGACGTAGAGTCCGTTGTCCGGGAACCGACCGAGTTCGCAGTCGACGATGCGGAGCGTCCCCGCGCTGTTCGGGTCGATGAGCATCCCGGTGGGTCCGAGGTTGATGTCGCCGATGGTGTCTTCGGTGAAGGCCGCGCCGTCGGGGGCGCTGAACCGCTCGACGGTGCCGGTTCCGTTGGCCGTAGTCACGCTGAACAGCGCCGGCCCGAAGGTGCCGGTGTCGTGTTCGCCCGCGACGGTGATGTCGCGGACTTCGAGGCCGTCGGTGACGTAGGCCTCGACCGCCCGAATCCCGGTCTGCGGGGCGGTGAAGTCGAACGTGAACCCCTCGAAGAGCAGGTCCTTCCCGGGGGCGTAGATGACGCCGAGACGGAAGAACCGGGCCGCACCGGTGAACTCCCCTTCGGTGACGACGTTGTTGTCGATGGCGTCGATTCGGCCGTGGGTGAGCGTCGCGTCCGGCCCGTAGAACCCGAGGTTGTCGAACGACGTCTTCCGGAGTTGCCTGTTCATCAGGTACCGCCCCGACGGGAAGACGAGGAGCGTGTCGTCCGCCACGTTCCGCGAGAGCACGTCGTCGATGGGCTCTGTGCCCTTCGGGTCGGCCCCCGCGTCGACGACGTTGACGACGTTCGAGAACCGGTCGAGATACGCCTGCGGGACGTCGACGCTCATCGCGTTCGCCTCGACGCTGTTGACGGGGTGTGACAGGTAGCTTCCGGCCGCGAGGGTTCCGACGGCTCCGAGGAGATACGAGCGCCGCGTGAACTTCGGACCACGGGAGTCATTCGCGTCGGTATCGTCAAATTTCGTGAATCTCATACAACCGAGAACGTTGTATCTTACCGAACGTCCTCGGCTTCACATGTCCAGCCTTTAAGTTCGTTCCGCGAATCTCGTCGGCCTCTGGTTCCCGCGTCGACCCGCTTATTCGCTCGGAATCTCGGTGTCGTAGGTGTCGTCGTCGACCCGAATTTCGAGCGCTTCGTTGTCGTTGTGGTCGAGGACCGTGCCGAACAGCAGAAACGTGATGCCGAAGAGGAGACCGATCGCCCAGCTCCCGAGGCCGGGCGCGTCGCCGTCGTCGTCGCCGTCGCCGTTTCGCGCCAGCCCCGAGCCGATGAGACCGATGGCTGCGACGCCCGCGATAGCGGTTCCAAGGTAGTAGAACGCCGCGAGCGGGTGGAAATCGCGGAGCATGTACTTGTTTTTCAGCCGCCAGAAGTAGTTCCGGAGGAGCATGCCCGAGACGCGCGGGACGTACTCGCCGTAGTCGATGTGGCTCTTCCAGTCGTCGTCGTAGAGGTACTCCGCGGAGCAGGCGATGTCCGCGACGCGGAGGTTCTCGGCGTTGAGTTTGACGAGCAGGTCGTTGCAGTAGCCGTAGTACTCGTACATGTTCTCGATGTCGGCCTGCTTCAACGCCTCGTGGGAAATCGCGGTGTAGCCGTTCTGCGGGTCCATCGTCTTCCAGTAGCCGCTGGCGAACTTCGTCAGGTACGACAGGATGGAGTTGCCGACGAGGCGGTACCCCGGCATGGCGTCGAGGTCCGCCTGCTCCATGAATCGGTTGCCCTTCGCGTAGTCCGCGTCGCCCTCCGCGATGGGGTCGAGATACTTCGCCAGCTCGTTGGGGTTCATCTGCCCGTCGCCGCCGAGGACGGCCGTGATGTCGACTTCGTCTTCGAGCGCGCGGAGGTAGCCGGTCTTGAGCGCGCCGCCGACCCCGCGGTTCTCGTCGTGTTGAATCGGGACGACCACGTCGTCGTACGCCGACGCTTCGGGGGTGTGGTCCTCGTTGAACGCGTCGGCGTGCGTCACGATTTCGTCCCACGTCCCGTCTGTCGACCCGTCGTCGACGACGTAGGCCACGTCGACGAACGAGGGGAGCGTGTCGATTACCTCCCCGACGTAGCCCTCTTCGTTGTAGGCCGGCACGACGACGGCGATTGAGTTGTCTTTGTACATTGGAGTCCTATCGAACCGTGGGCGTCTCGGCGTCGTTATTATGGGCATCGTAGTTGTTCGACAGCCCGCCGACAGGTACGGGAGCGGAGCCGCCGAGACGCGGCCACGGGCGCTTACCACCTGCATAATAACCCGTACCGATTGTCGAACAACAGGCGATGCACGAGGACCGTAGTGGAGACGACGCTCGACCGATCTATCTGGAGATTACTCTCGACGACCCGAGACTGATTCTCTCGTCGTTCGTCGCGGGACATCAGGGGCCGGTCGAACTCGAATTCCAACCGACCGAGGGGCTCGGCTGGGACTGCGCGTTCGTCATCGTCGAACGGGGTGCCGTCGATTCGGTCGCGGCGTCTCTCGTCGTCGACCCGACCGTGATAGAGGCGGACTTCCTCGGTTCCGTCGGCTCCGACCGCCGGTTTCGCGTCCTCTTCGGCAGCGGCGTCCAACTGATTCCCCCGTCCTCGACGGAGATGGGCGTCCGGGTCATCTCCGTCCGTCACGAAAACAGCAAGTGGTACATCCAGATGCACCTCCCCGCTCACTCGACGCTTCACCGGGTGCAAGAACACTACCACGACAACGATATCTCGTTTCGCGTCAAGCGCCTCCACGTCGCCCGCGACACCGACGTCGGCTCCGAGACGGCGCTCCTCCCGGGACAGCGCAAGGCGCTCCTCGTCGCCCACGAGAACGGCTATTTCGAGGTGCCGCGGCGGTCCTCGCAGGGCGAGTTGGCGACCATCCTCGGCATCTCCAAGTCGGGCGTCTCACAGCGGATTCGCCGAGCCATCTCCCGACTCATCGAAGCGACGCTGTCGCAGTAACCCGGCCGGGTGCGGAGCGTCGCGGAGTCGACGCGGGTGCCGACCGGCGCGGCTCAGAACCAGTTCCCGTCGTACGTGACGTCGACGTCGCCGTACTCCCAGACGCCGTTGTGAATCGCAGACTCGGTGACTTCGACGCCGCTCGACCCGTCGATGACCTTCATCCCCTCGTAGCCGTCGTGTGACTGCGAGGTGATACCGTGGAACGTCGTTCCGTCGGCGTCGTTGACGAGCGGGATGTGACCCGTGTCGTAGTCGCCCCAGATGAACGTGCTACCGTCGCCGAGCACCTTGACCGCGCGGCGGTAGTCCCCGCCGGTCTGTTCGACGTCGAAGCGGTCGAGCGTGCAGTTGCCCCGTTCGAGTCGAACCGCGTGTCGGCCGGTCGACCCGTCGCCGGAGCCCCCGACGTTCGACTTGAGGACGTACACCGGGTCGGCGTCGGCGCCGCTCGGCCCGTTGACGACGAGCGCGTGGCCGCTGGTGTTGAACTCGATGTCGGTGTTGAGGATGTCGACTTTCCCCGCGCCCGACGAGACGGTGACGGCCTTCGTCGGCACGCTCCCGTTGACGATGACGCTGGAGTTCTGAATCCGCGCCCATTCGACGTCGTTCTGGACGCTGATGGCCCGTCCGTTCGGCTCGTCGATTCGGACGACGGTGTCGTCTATCCAGTTGTACGCGCCGCCGTCGAGTCGGATGCCCCGCTGGTTCGTGTCGTTGTCCCGGCGCTCGTCGACGATGACGGTCGCGCCGTGAATCGAGCTGTAATCGCCCGAGAGCCGAATGTTGGCGATGTTGCTGTTCTTGAACACGCCGCCGTCGACGACGACGCGGCCGCCCTCGGTCGAACAGTACAGACCGTTGTCTGGCCACGCACAGACCTCGCAGTCGCGCACCCAGAGCTTCCCGTTGTGGTACGGCGAGACGATGATACCCGTCGGCCCCACGTCGATGTCGCCCGGGGTGTTGTCCGAGAACTCGCCGCCGTCGGGAATCCTGATGTTCTGGACGGTCCCGATACCCGACGAGTCGGTGACGTCGAACGCGAACGGACCGTACTTCCCGCTGTCGTGCTGCCCGACGACGGAGAGGTTCCGCGCGAGAAGGTCGTCTCTGACCTGCGCTTGGACGACGCGAAGGCCGGTGTTGTCCGCCGTGAAGTCGAACTCGAATCCCTCGACGACGAGGTCCTCGCCCGGTTGGTCGAACGTTCCTAACTTGAACAGCCACTTGCCGTCGTAGTCGGCGGCCGGGACGATAGTCGCGTTATCCCCCCGCAGTTCGAACCCCCGAAAACCGACGTGCCGGAAGACGTCGTCCATGAGATACTCGCCCTCCGGGAAATACAGCACCGTCCCGTCGTCGCACCGAATATCGTCCAAAATCGGATTGATAGACTCCTGGCCCGTCGGGTCCGCTCCCTCGTCGACGACGTTGTACCAATCGTCGTCGGCCGACGCCGTCCCGGCGAACGAGACGGCCGCGGCCGCCCCGCCGATTCCCTTCAATACGTTCCTTCGAGATACCGTCCTTTTGCGCTCTTCTGCGCTTTGATTCCGCATCGCGAGAGTGTCTCTGCTTCTGTCTATTGAGTATTTTCAACGTTTTTCATATTATTCAAACTGAATGTCTGTTCTATGGGTGAATGTCAGACAATCAATTAAATTATGGTGTTGTTTCTAAAATTCTCTGCGGGCTGGACCAGTGACGGAGCGGCCCGCTCAGAGTTCTCGGTCGGCGGCGCGGCGAACCCACCGAACCCCCGGCGTCCCGTCGAGCACCCACAGCAGGACGACCGCTCCGAAGACGGCCACGTAGCCGACGACGAGCTCCGTATTCTCGGGGCGCATCACCTGATAGAGGAACGTCTGGAAGTACTCCGAGAACCGCTGGACGAAGCCGAGGTCGTTCGAGTAGGGTTCCCGCGGCGCGAGCGGCCAGAGCAACCGCCCGGCGTTCGGCCCGTTCGCCCGGAGGGCGAGCAGGTCGCCGACGAGGTGCGACCCGTAGCCGACGACCGCGGCGAGCGCGAGTTTCGCCCTGTTCCGCGTCCACAGCGCCCCCGCGAGCAGCGCGACGAGCGGTGCGCCGACGAGGACCGAGTGCGCCGGGCCGTACCCCGTCGTGACGACGCCGAACGACCACGAAAGCGGCTTGTCGACGAGGTCCGGGACCTGCGTCATCAGCGCGACGGCCACGCCGGCCTCGTCGCTGATCGGCGGGTCCCACGCGGCGCGGTTCACGAGGGAAAACAGCACGTAGCCGAAGACGAGATGCTCCCACGGCCACATCAGGCGCTCGCCCCTCCGGTCGAATCGGGCCGGCTGAGTTGCGCAGTGGCGTCTTCACCACCACCGACCGAAACGACCAGTTGGACGGTCCGATACGCGTTCTCGCGGTTCGCATCGTCGGGGGCGTCGCCTCTGTAGACGTGGTAGACGAGTCGCAGCGATTCACCGGACATCGTCGGCCGCACGTCCTGTTGGACGTAGGCGGTCTGGTTGTCCTCGACCGACTGCCGCGTTCGGTCGAGTTCGCGTTCCTCGGTCACCCGCGTCCCGTTCGCCGTTCTGTCGAGCCGTTGGAGCTTCGTGACGACCGTGTACGTCGTCGATTCGTGCTCGTGGTTCTCCAGCGCCAGCGTCACCGGGACCTGCTCTCCGCGACTGAGTTGCTGGGGGTAGCCGCTGGCCGCGTACCCCGATTCGTTCTGGGTCACGAGGTACGCCTCGGTGAAGTCCGACTCGGGCGTCTGCGTCTCGACCATCGCGAACCCGACGCTGCTGAGGAACGCGACGACGCTCACGACGACGAGGAGGTTGACGGCGAGCGAGACTGGCGAACTCCGCGACTCGGACGAAAGCGGGGACGTGACCGCTCCGGTGGTCGACGCCACGCTCCCGAGAACGGTACTCAGCGGCGGGGCACCGGCCCGCGCGTCCGAGGGGAGGAGCATGCGCCGGACGACGGCGACGGCGGTGAACAGTATCGTCACGCCGAACACGCCGAGCGCGACGAGGGTCGCGTCGAACCCCCGCCCGGCGACGTTGGCGACGAGCGCGACCGCGGCGACGAGCGCGAGGCTCAACGCCGACGAGAGGGCCAGCCGAACGGAGTAGAGCAGTCCGGCGGTGTGTCGCGTCGGTCGGGTGAGCGCCGACTCGTCGCTCATGGTGTCGGACTCGACGTCCGACCGCCGTTCCGGGAACACGGCGGCGAGGACCGCGTACCCCGGGTACAGAACGATGAGCGGCACGACGAACAGGCTCCGGACGACCGACCCGGAGAGACCGAGCATGACCGCCGCGAGCGCGGCGATCGCGCCCGCGACGACGAGGAGTAAGTCGAGCGTCCAGTGACGGGTAGACGACTTCATCACCCGCGCCTTGACCGTCCGTGTTGAAAAATGGCCGCGACCGTTCACGCTCGAAATTGGGCGAAAGAGCGGCTTAGCGGTCTGATAAGGGCGAATGACCGAACGCGCCGACGGCAGCGTTCCGGGGTGATGCTCCGAAAAATCGAGGAATCGCGGCTTCGATTGGTGAGGGTTCGCACGGTGGGACCGACTCGCGTTCGCCCGTCTGCGGCCGTCTACGGGCTTACCGTCCCGATAATAATGGCCGCTTCGCGTGACCTCCGTTTCGAATCGCGGGCCACGACGGCCCGCGGCGTGACCAACAATGCGCACCAAAACCAAACTCCTCGCGGCGCTCGTCGCACTGTTCGTGCTCGTAACCACCCTCCGGTCGGAAAGCGGCGGGTCGCTCCCCGAAGAGGACGAGACGGCTGTCGATTCGGAACAGGCATGAACTTGTACGTCACGGGCACCAACTGCGAGATAGACGACGACGTCACCCTCGGGTACTCCGCCGGCGAGGACTCCCGGCAGACGATCGTCGGCGACGACGCCCGAATCCGCTCGGGGACCATCGTCTACAGCGACGTGACTATCGGCGACGGCTTCGTCACCGGCCACGACGCGCTCGTCCGAGAGGACACCCGAATCGGCGACAACGTCGTCGTCGGGACCAACACCGTCATCGACGGCACCTCCACCATCGGGTCCAACGTGAGCCTCCAGACCCGCGTCTACGTTCCGACCCACACGCACATCGGCGACGACGTGTTCGTCGGACCGGGCGCGGTGCTCACCAACGACCCGTACCCCGTCCGGCAGGACGTCGAGATGACCGGCCCGACGCTCGAAGACGGGGTCTCGGTCGGCGGGAACGCGACTATCCTCCCCGACGTGACCGTCGGCGAGAACGCGTTCGTCGCCGCCGGCGCGACCGTCACCGAGGACGTCCCCGCAGAGACGCTCGCGGTCGGAACGCCCGCCGAACACCGCCAACTCCCGGCGAAGCTACAGGGAGCGAACTCGATATGAGCACACAATCTTCAGTCACGACCATCTACGGTTCCGACCGTCCCGAAGACGAACAGAGAGACGCGTTCACCTCCGGCGACGTGCCCGTCGGCGTCTACGGTCTCGGCAAGATGGGACTACCCCTCGCGTCCGTCTACGCCGAGACCACCGGAAACGTCACCGGCGCGGACATCGACACCGAGGTCGTCCGCGAGATAAACGCCGGGCGGAACCACATCGTCGGCGAACCCGGGCTCGACGAACTGGTCGAGCGACTCGTCGAGGACGGCGCGCTCGTCGCGAACACGGAACCGCGGGAAGTCGCGGCCGAGGCGAGCGTGCACGTGGTCATCGTCCCGACGCTCGTCGACGACGGGGGTCGCCCGGACCTCTCGGTCATCGAGGCCGTCGCGGGCGACATCGGGCGGGGTCTCGACGAGGGCGACCTCGTCGTCTTCGAGTCGACGCTCCCGCCGCGCTCCTGCCGAGACGCGCTCCTCCCGCTTCTCGAATCCGAAAGCGGCCTCTCGCTCGGCGAGTTCGGGCTCGCGTTCTGCCCGGAGCGGACCTCCTCGGGACGGGCGCTGAAGGACATCCGCGGGGCCTACCCGAAGGTCGTCGGCGGGGCCGACGACGAGAGCGCCCGCGCCGCGTCGCTCATCTACGACCAGATATCGTCGAACGAGGTCATCACCGTCTCGGACACGACGACCGCGGAGGCGGTCAAGGTGTTCGAGGGCGTCTACCGCGACGTGAACATCGCGCTCGCCAACGAACTGGCGACCCACGCCGACGAGTTCGAAGTCGACGTGACCGAGGCAATCGACGTGGCCAACACCCAACCGTTCTGCGAGATTCACACGCCCGGCGCGGGCGTCGGCGGCCACTGTATCCCGTACTACCCGCAGTTCCTCATCAACGAGTTCGAGACGGCGTCGCCGCTCATGGAGACCGCTCGCGCCGTCAACGACGAGATGCCGCACGTCACCGCGCAGACGGCGCTCGACCGACTGGACGCACGGGGCGTCGCCCCCGAAGACGCGACCGTTCTCGTCCTCGGCCTCACGTACCGAGCGGGCGTCAAGGAGATTCGAAAGACGCCGGCGCTCCCCGTCATTGAACACCTCGACGCCGCCGGTGCCGACGTGGTCGCCACCGACCCCATCCTCGACGACACCGACGTCTTCGAGGCCGCGGGTGCGACTATCATCCGCGGCGTCACGAACGACGACCTGTCCCCGGACGCCATCGTGCTCGTGACGGCCCACGAGTCGTTCGAACATCTCGACGTGCCCGCCTTCTCTGACGACGACCGCCCGGTCGTCTTCGTTGACGGTCGGCAGGCCGCCACGGAGTATCGAGACGACGAACGCGTCGATTACGAGGGAATCGGACTCCATGACTGACACCGTCTGCGTCGTCGGCCTCGGCTACGTCGGCCTGCCGTTGGCCATCGAGTTCGACCGCGCCGGGAAGTCGGTCATCGGCTACGACGTCGACCCCGACAAGGTCTCGACGCTCTCGGCGGGGACGGACCCGACCGGGGACGTGACCGACGAGGGCGTCGCCGCCTCCGACGTGCTGTTCACGACGGACCCGACGCACATCTCGGACGCGGACTTCGTCGTTGTGACGGTCCCCACGCCGGTCGACAGCATGGAGAACCCCGACCTCCGGTTCGTCGAGTCGGCGGCCGAGACCATCGGCCGGCACGTCTCCCCGAGGACGACCGTCGTCCTCGAATCCACCGTCTACCCCGGCGCGACCGAGTCCGTCCTCGTGCCCGCGCTCGAAGCCGAGTCCGGTTTCACCGTCGGCGAAGACGTGTTCGTCGGCTACTCGCCCGAGCGCGCGTCGCCCGGCGACACCGGGCGGAGCGTCAAGGACGTGGTCAAAGTGGTCGGAGCCAACTCCGAGGACGTCCGCGAGCGCCTCGCCGACCTCTACGGGAGCATCGTCGACGCCGGTATCCACCGCGCGCCCGACATCGAGACGGCGGAGGCGTCGAAGGTCATCGAGAACGTCCAGCGCGACATGAACATCGCGCTCGTCAACGAGCTGGCCATCGCGTGCGACCACATGGGCCTGACGACGAAGGACGTCCTCGAAGCCGCGGGGACGAAGTGGAACTTCCACGACGGCTACTCCCCGGGCTTCGTCGGCGGCCACTGCATCCCCGTCGACCCGTTCTACCTCACCTACCGCTCCAAGCGCGAGGGCTTCTCGCCGAAGCTCGTGTTGCAGGCGCGCGAAATCAACGAGTACGTCCCGGTTCACGCCGCCCGCAAGGCGGTCAAGACCATCAACGAGTCGGGCCGCGTCCTCCAGGACACGCGGCTGCTCGTCCTCGGACTCGCCTACAAGCCGGGCGTCGGCGACATCCGGAGCTCGGACGTGAGCACGATGATAGAGAAACTCGACGAGTTCCACGTCGACTGCGTGGGCTACGACCCCCACGCCGACCCCGACGAGTCGCGGGAGGTCTTCGGCATCGACGTGGTCGAGTCGGTCGACTTCGAGGCGTACGACGGCGTCGTCGTGGCGACCGGTCACGAGGAGTTCACCGACTACGACCTCGGCGAGATGGCCGCCGCGCTCGGCTCCGACCCGGTCATGATAGACGTGGCCGACGTGTTCGACGCCGACGAGGCCGACGAGCGCGGCTTCCACTACGCGCAGCTCTGAGACACCGACGATGGACATCCTCATCACGATTCAGCACCCCGCGCACGTCCACTTCTTCAAACACGCCATCGACGAGTTCGAGGCCCGCGGCCACGAGGTGTACGTCCGCGCCCTCGACAAGGACGTCGCCTTGGACCTCCTCGACGAGTACGAAATCGACTACGAGGTCGTCGGCTCTCGCGGCGACTCGCTGGTCGGCGTCGCGCTGTCGACGCTCGGCATCGAGTATCGGCTCTTCCGCGCCGCGAGGGATATCGACCCCGACGTCGTCGCCTCCATCGGGGGGTTCGAGGCCGCACACGTCGCGACGCTCGTCGGTGCCGACTGCGTCGTCTTCACCGACACGGAGCACGCGACGCTCTCGAACGCGCTGACGTTCCCCTTCGCCGACGAGGTGGCGACGCCGAAATGCTACCGCGACGACGCCGGGTCGAACCACTACCGATACCCGAGTTACCACGAACTGGCGTACCTCCATCCCGACCGGTTCGACCCCGACCCGGCGGCGCTCGACGGCCTCCCGGTCGACGCCGACGACACGTACGCGGTCGTCCGTCTGGTCAGTTGGGGCGCGGCACACGACGTCGGCGACGAGGGTCTCGACGGACTCACCGGCCTCGTCAGCCGCCTCGAAGACGCGGGCGCGACCGTCCTCATCTCCGCGGAGGGCGATTCCCTCCCGCCCGCGTTGGCGGACTACGCCATCACCATCGACCCGCATCTCATCCACCACGTGCTCGCGTACGCCGACCTCTTCGTCGGCGAGAGCGGGACGATGGCCTCGGAAAGCGCCGTGCTCGGGACGCCGACCGTCTACGTCCACAGCGCGAATCCCGGACTCATGCGCGACCTCGCCTCCTTCGACCTGCTGTTCGGCTACCACGGCGAGCGGCGGAACGAACGCGCCGCGAATCAGGCGGTCGACATCCTCCGGTCGACCGACGCCGATTGGGAGGCGCGCCGACGGCGACTTCTCGAAGAGAACGTCGACGCGACGGACGTCATCGTCGAGCGGGTGCTGGCGACCGAGAAATAGTTTTTCGAACGCGCGTTTCACGCCCGTTCGCCGGCCGAGTCGACTCCGAGCGACACGTCGATTTTCGGCGCTTCACGCCTTTTATCTGCTATATAATAAGGGGCCCTTGGTGTCTGTCTCGTCTCGATGACACTGCTGGATACAGTCCGACCGTCAAGCCGAGACGGTGATGTGACCGTGCTGGTGACCGGCGCCGGTGCCGTCGGCGCTTCGGGTATCATCAAGGCGATTCGCCGGGCCGACGCGTTCGACGCGCACATCGTCGGCGTCGACACGGACCCGGACGCCTACGGCTTCACCCTCGTCGACACGGCGGAGACGGTTCCCGCTGCCGACACCGACGCGTTCGTCTCCGACCTGCTGGCGGTCGCTCGCCGCGAAGACGCCGACGTAATCCTCCCACTCAACGCGGCGGAGGTCGGCCCCCTCTCCGAAGCGAAGCCCGTCTTCGAGAGCGAGGGTATCGAAGTGATGGTCCTCTCGCCGCAGGCGCTGTCGGTTGCCAGAGACAAAGGGCGACTGTACGACGAACTCGTCAAGCAGGCCCACCCGGTGGCACCCGAGTTCTACCGCGTCTCCACGTACGACGAGTTCCTCGACGCGGTGCACGCGCTCGGCTACCCCAACCGCCGCGTCTGTTTCAAACCCCCCGTGAGCACCGACATGCGCTGCTTTCGCGTCCTCGACCCGGACATGGACCGGTTCAACGCGCTGTTGAACCAGAAACCGAACAGCACCGTCACGACGTTGGGCGACGTGCTGCCCGTCCTCCAAGAGACGGTCCAGTTCCCCGAACTCGTCGTGATGGAGTTCCTCCCCGGCGAGGAGTACACCGTGGACGCGCTCGTCCGCGACGACGAGACGCCGATTCTCGTCTCCCGGTCTCACAACGAGGCCTGCGACGACGCCTCGTTCGTCGGAACCGTCGAAGAGAACCCGGAACTCCTGCAAGACACCCGCGAGCTCTGTTCGGTCTTCGGGTTGGAGTACAACGTCACGTTCCGGTTCAAATACACCGCCGCCGGCAGGCCGAAACTCGTCGATATCCATCCGCGACTCTCCCCGTCCGTCACCGCTTCGGTCGGTGCGGGTGCCAACATCCCCGCGCTCAGCGTGCAGTACGCGATGGGACAGGAGCTCCCCGAACTCGACATCGAGTGGGGAACGCACGTGACCCGCGACTGGCAAGACGTGTTTTACGGCCCCGATAAAGACCCGACCACGATCTGACGGACCCAGTTCGAAACTCAACTCTCAGCTCATACATAACGATGCTCTCATCAATATACGGCCGATTGCGACGAGCCGAACTCGACGTGCTCGCAGCGGGTCTCGGAGTCGTGCTCGCGCTCGCGTTGTTCCCGCTGCGATTCCTCTCGTCGCAGATCTTCATCGTGACGCTCCCGATTATCCTCGGCGTCGGTTGCCTCCTCTATCTCGCGGCCGCCCGCGGGAGGGGAACCACGGAGGGGCTCCCGACGCTCGCGCCGTCGCTCGTGCGGCTCATCTCGGCCGGCGTCTTCCTCGGCCTCGCGGGGATGGTCGTGCTCGCGGTCATTCAAGGCGAACGGAGCGTCCTCTTCATGGACCTCGGCGGCGTCGTCGGCACGCTACTGCTCGGGCAGATACTGCTCGCGCCGGACAGCGAACTGCGTCCGAGCGTCTTCCTCGCGGAGATTATCGTGTACTCGTTCGTCGTTCGGTTCGCCGCGCTCTACACTGCGCCGGGGTACATCGGCATCGACATCTGGTCGCACACGACGTTCGTCCAGATGATCCTGCAAGCCGACTCGCTGTCGGCAATCAGCGAGGTCAAGTACTACGCGTCGCCGCTTTTCCACCTCCTCACGGCGGCGTCGACGCACCTCCTCGGCCTGTCGCTTCGGAACGCGCTGTACCTCTCGGTCGGCGTCGTGATGCCGCTCGTGCCGCTTTTGGTCTACGGGACGGCTCGACTCCTCGTGCCGCTTCGCTGGGCGCTCACCGCCGGCGCGCTGTACGCGATGGGCGACCAGGTCATCCGCTGGGGCATCCACCTCATCCCGACGAGCCTCGGGCTGCTGTTTTTCCTCGCGTGTCTGTACTGCCTCGTGCGGATCACGCACGCGAGCGAGCGGTGGCGCGACTTCGGTCTCCTCGTCCTGTTCAGCACCGCCGTCATCCTCACCCACCAAGTGTCGTCGTTCATCATGTTGGTGGTCCTCTTCGCGGGGTTCGCCGCGCAGGTGCTGCTCCGGTTCGACTTCTTCACCGAGGACCCGGACCCGCTTTCGTTTTCCAGCGGCGGGTCCAACCCCGTGAACCTCGCGGGGCTCGTCGGGTTCAACCTCGGCTCATCGTGTTCACCTGGTCGCTGACGCCGTACCAGGGCGACACCTTCCTCGAAACGGTCATCAACTACCTCATCGTGAACCTGTTCAACGCCGGCTTCCTCCAAGGCGTGGGTGGAAGCGGCGGGTCGGCCGGCGCGTCCGGTGCGGCCGGTTCGGCCGGACAGACGTTCCTCTCGCAGCTCTCGACGTACGTCACCGAAGCCGGGTTCCTCCTGCTCGTCTTCGCGGGTCTCATCGGCTGTCTCACCGTGCTCAACCGCTCGCGGGCGACGCAGACGACGTACACGTTCGTCGGCGCTATCGTGGCGATGCTGTTCGTCGTGCTCGGACTGCCGCTCGTCGGCATCGAGAGTTTCGTCCCCGGTCGCTGGTTCGCGTACCTCTACGCCCTCCTCGCCATCATCGGCGTCCTCGGGTTCCGACACCTCGCCAACCGGACCACCTTCAAGGTGGTCGGCGTCATCCTGCTTTTGTTCGTGCTCGTCTACCCGAACGTGATGATAATGTCGAACGACGGCGCGATGGACAGCCCGGTGTTCCCGAACCAACACGAGCGGCTCTCGTACACCGAACAGGAACTCGCCGCCATCGACACGTACGGCTCGGCCCGCTCGTCCCAACAGGGCGGTGAACTCTACACCGACCTGCCGTACGGGACGGTGTGGGAGCGGACCGACGCGTATCCGGCCGAACCCTTACCGGTGGAAGACGGCAGACCGGTGCCACAGGGGATAACGGCCTACCGGGAGTACCAGTCACAGAGCGCCTCGTACTTCCCGAACGAACAGGACACGGCCACGAACCTCGACCCGTCGAAGACCGAGGTCTGTCCGCCGACGACCAACTACGTCTACGCGAACGGCGAAGTCACCATCTGTTCGCTCCCGGGCGCTAACTGACCGCTCTGCCGCGGTCGTTGTTTTTTGCGTTGTGTGGTCGATGCAGGCGACTTACGGACCGACCCGTCTGTTGCGTCACTCGTCCACCGGCTCGACGAGATAACAGAACTGCGTGAGAGAGAAAAACGACTCACTCCTCCGGTCACGAGTTCGGACGTCTTCGGCCCACTGACGCGCGACTTCCGCTCCGAGCCGAGGTGTGACAAACTCTCGGATAGACGCCAACAGATAGTATGCAAACGAATCCTGTCCGAGTTCCGTAAGCAGGAGCGTATAGGGAACGATATCCGTCACGTCGAACGAGGCGGCTCGGAGTTTCGGTTCGAGGTTGGCCCCAAGTGTGGGTGTGAGCAGTGTTCGTTCCACGCGGAGAGGACACGGTTCGAACGCGCGCTGTTCCGGACGCGCCAGACGAGCGATTCCCAGTCGGTTGCATAAATCACCGCTCTCCCATCGGAATCGAGAACGCGATGGAGTTCGGAGAGGGCGGCATCGATATCGTCGATGTACTCGTAGACCTGTACCGACACGGCCGTCTCGACGGACCCGTCTGCGACCGGGATGGACGTCGCGTCACCGCGCAGGAGTGAGACAGCGTCTGGACACCGATCCCGGGAAACAGCGAGCATCGTCGGGTTGGAGTCGACTCCGAGAACGCGGGATGCGTTCGTCTGTGATGCGAGTTCCGACGGTTCGAACCCGGGGCCGCAGCCGATAGAGAGGACCGATTCTCCGGACTTCAGGTTCAACTGCTCGCGGACAAACGCCCGACGTGCCCGAGCAGTCGCAGTCTGGTAGTTTGCCTCTTCACGAGCGACCGCCGCTTCGTCGTAGTTGAGGTTAGTCATGGTTCCGTGACGGGCCGGTGATGCCTACTCGTCGAGTGGGTTGGTCGCCGTCGTACGCTGTTCTCTGCGAGGCGACGCGCCTATCTCGGCGCCGAATCCGATGCCGGCAGCGGTGAGCCCCATCGCGTGTAGTACGAGAACGGTCCGAAGGCTTCCCAGCGGTAGTTCGGGGTGAATGCTGTACAGGGGTACGAAAGACACCAACCCGACAAACAGAATCTGGTGGAGGGCTGGCATATTACTGAGCGCACGGCGATTTCGCACCAGTAGCCAACCGGCGACTCCCCACGTGAGGATAAGGCAGAACAGCAGTTGCGGGTCCCACTGACCGTCCGCGTAGTAACTGCCGCCTGCGAGTATGCCGACGAGAACACCGATTGAGACGTGTTTGAACTCGGCCACAGCGATGCTGTTGTCGCACGGACAATAAATGTTGGACGAATGACTCGTGTGGCGGTGTGAACTGCACCTCTCACCGCAGTCGGCCGGTGCAGACGGTCCACAACCGAAGAGTACCACCCAGACAGCGTCGCGGAGAACTAGAACGCGTCGTCGCTGTCCGATTCGGTCGTCTCGTCGCTTCCGAACGTCGTCGAACTGTTGTTCGCCGTGCCACTCTCGTTTCCGCCGGACGACGACCCGAAGGCGGTGTCGCTTTCGGTCGTGGATTCTCCGAACGACGTGTCGTTTTCCGTCGAGTTCCCGCCGAACGAATCGTCGCTCTCGGTCGTCGTTTCACCGAACGTCGAACCGCCGGCGGCCCGTTCCAGCTGTTCTCTCGTGGCTTCGAAGTCGACCGTCGGCGCGGTCACCTCGTCGTCGGAGACGACCCGCGGGACGGTCGTGATGTCGAGTTCGGCCGCGCTGTCGGCGGACAGTTGGACGCTCTGGGCGTACGCGCGCGACCGAATCGCCCGCTGAATCTGGTCGACGCCGTTCACGTCCGCCTCCTCGGCGATTCGGACGAGGTTGTCGGTGGTCGCCCAGTCGTAGCGCTCCTGCGGCTGGTTGGCGAAGACGTACGCGAAGTACGTCCAGAACGACTCGGGGTCGATGTTCCAGACGGCGAGTCCGGCCTCGCTCGCGCGCGGTGCGTCCGGCCCGAGGTACGGGTCGCCGTCCATGTACGCCACGTTCCGGAACTCGACGGAGAGGTCGCCGGTCGCGACGTAGTCTTCGATGAGCGTGCCGAACTGCTGCTGGACGAACTCCTGGGTGTACGGGCACTTCCAGTTCCCGTACACCGTCACCGTCGTGTCGGCCGTCCCGACAGTCGGGTACCGGTTGTCGGTCTGCAACGACGGGAGGGACTCGGTCGGAAGGTCGAACGACGGGTCGGAGACCGTCAAGGGACCCATCTCGTCTGACGAGTCCGCGTCGGTTTCGTTGCCCTCCGCCGTCTGCGTCTCGGGCCGCGCCGTGGTCGTCTGTCCCCCCGATTGGCTCGCCGTCGTGGTTTCCCCGCCGGTGTTCGCCTGCCGAGCGAAACTCGCACAACCGCTCAGCGAGGCGATGGCCGCGACGCCGGATAGTTTGAGAATGCTTCGCCTGTCTGTCTCTCGGTCAACCATACAGTACACCCGGGACGTGACCGGCATTATTATCGGCCGTGTAAAGCGTGGCACCGCCCGTCCCGCGGACTGTTCGGTGCCTAATCCGCCGTTCGCCCGTCACCGCGTCGTTTCGAAAAAACCGAACGACAACGGTGCGTTTGTGTCGGTTTCGAAATCGGAGCCGTCCCTTAGCGCGTCTATAGTAATGGCCGCTTCTTCGTATCATGGTTCCAGGGGCAGCTCAACTCGCTGTCGACCTCGCAACCCATGACACACAGCAAACAACACCGGGTGGAGCCGAACGCCGCCACCTCGTCCGCTCTGAACCGTCCGCAGCCAACGACGACCGGCACGGCGCGTGTGTTCCGACACGCGGAGGACCGCTAACATGTGCGGAATCATCGCTCACGTCGGTGAACGGCGGGCCATCAGCCCGCTCGTCACCGGGCTCGAAAAACTGGAGTACCGCGGCTACGACTCCGCCGGTATCGCGGTGAAAAACGGCTCGGGACTGGACGTGTGGAAGTGCTCGGGTCAGGTTTCGGACCTCAAAGAGACCATCGACGGGGTCGAATCGAGCGCGACGCTCGGTATCGGACACACGCGATGGAGCACCCACGGGCCGCCGACCGACGAGAACGCGCACCCGCACACGAACCGGACGAACCAGGTCGCCGCGGTCCACAACGGCATCATCGAGAACTACGCGGCGCTCAAGGACACCCTCGAAGAGAAGGGCTACGAGTTCACGAGCGACACCGACACCGAGGTCATTCCGAACCTCGTCAGCTACTACCTCGACCGCGGAAACGAGCCGCTTGCGGCGTTCCAGCACGCGGTCGACACGCTCGAAGGGAGCTACGCCATCGCGGTCGTCATCGACGGCAACGACTCCATCTACGCCGCGCGACAGGGGTCGCCGCTCGTCCTCGGCGTCGACGAGGACAGCTACTTCCTCGCGAGCGACGTGCCCGCGTTCCTCGACCACACGAAGAACGTCGTCTACCTCGAAGACGGCGACACGGTCGAGGTCCGCGCCGACGGCGTCGACATCACCGACGAGGACGACGTGACGGTGCGGCGCGAAGTCGAGACGGTCGACTGGAACCCCGACGAGACCGGCAAGGGGCAGTTCGACCACTTCATGCTCAAGGAGATTCACACGCAGCCGACCTCGCTCCAGAAGACGCTCGAAGGGCGTCTCGACCCGGCGTCGGGCGAAATCGACCTCGACATCGAGACCGACCTCTCGGAGGTCGACTCCGTCCAGCTCGTCGGATGCGGCACCTCGTACCACGCCGCGCTGTTCGGTGCGAGCCTCCTGAACCGCTGTGACGTTCCGGCGCGCGCGATTCGCGCGAGCGAGTACGACCTGACCACGGGGTCGCTGACTGACAACACGCTGTTCATCGCGGTCACTCAGAGCGGCGAGACGGCCGACACGCTCAGCGCGCTCCGACAGGTCAACGAGGAGGGCGTCGAGACGCTCGCGGTGACGAACGTCGTGCAGTCGACCGCCGCCCGCGAGGCGGACGAGCCGGTCTACATCCGCGCCGGCCCCGAAATCGGCGTCGCGGCCACGAAGACGTTCTCGTCGCAGGCCGCGGTCCTCACGCTCCTCAGCCAGCACCTCTCGGATATCGTCGATTCCGGCGTCCCCGCGGACAACCTCGACCGACTCGTCTCCGACATGGCCGACCTCCCCGACGCCGTCGAACGGGTGCTCCAGACGAGCGACGCAAAGCGACTCGCCCGCGAGTACCTCGACATGAACGCGTACTTTTTCATCGGCCGCGGACTCGGCTGTTCGGTCGCCAAGGAGGGCGCGCTCAAGTTCAAGGAGATCACCTACGAGCACGCTGAGGGGTTCGCCTCCGGCGAACTCAAACACGGCCCGCTGGCGCTCGTCACCGACCGAACTCCCGTCTTCGCGGTCTGTACCGACGGCAGCGACAAGACGGTGACAAACGCTAAGGAGGCGAAGACCCGCGGTGCGCCCATCGTCGCCATCTGCCCGTCGGACCACCAGATAATGGACGCCGCGGACGAGCACCTCTACGTCCCCGACAGGCATCCCGTCTGTACGAATCTCCTCGCGAACGTCCAGTTACAGCTCCTCTCGTACTACTGTGCGACCGAGTTGGACCGCGAGATAGACAAGCCTCGAAACCTCGCCAAGAGTGTCACGGTCGAGTAATCCCACGGAAACCAGCCACCCACAATGAACAAAGAACTGTTTGGCGTCCTCGACGACGACGGAGCCTTCGACGAGCTCGCGTCTCGTTCGAGCTTCGACTGGGTCGCCGACGGTGAGCGCGCAACCGTCGCCATCCGCGACCCCGCGCTCGGCTTTCCGGGACGCTCGTCGACGTATCGAGACGAGCGAGGGAGCTGTATCGTCTGGGGCGAGGCGTTTTCGCCCGATGACGTTTCGGCCCCGGCGGCCGAGCACGCCTTCGAGCGGTACGCCGAGGTCGGACCCGACGCGTTCGGCGAACTCAACGGGTCGTTCCTCGTGTTCGTCGAACTCGACGGCGACGCGATCGTCGCCTCGGACCCCGCCCGAACGTGGCAGTGCTTCTACACCGACACGCCCGACGGGCGGGTGTTCGGTACGAACCCGCAACGCGTCCTCTCGGCGGCCCGCGATCTGGAAGTCGACACCCGCGGTCTCCTCGAATACATCCACATGGGCGTCGTCGTCGACGACCGGACGGTGTACAGCCGACTCAGTTGCATCCCGTTCGACGGCTACTTCACCGCCGACGAGTCGGGGTCGCTCTCTCGGTTCGTCTACGACCCCGCCGACCCCGACGAGTTCGACTACGTCGACGAACTCGCGGCGCGCCTCGAACGGGCGATAGCCCGCCGGACGAACTTCCCGGGCAGGCAGGGGGTCCTCTTGAGCGGCGGCTACGACTCGCGGGCGATCGTGGCCCAGCATCCGGATATCGACGTCTGTTACACGCTCGGTGAGCCCGACCACCCGGAGGTCGAAGTCGCCCGAGACATCGCCCACCAGTACGGCGCTGACCACGAAACCCTCGTCCCCGACGACGACTACATCAACGTCGACGAGGACGTCATCGAGTACTCCCTCGGAACGCGCGAATCCGTCCACATCCACCACGCGGGCTGTGACGAAAAGATGGACGTCGACACCGTCTTTCACGGACTGCTCTTCGACACGTTCCTCCGCGGGCACTTCCTCCCCCAGAACGTCGTCGACGTGTTCGGTAATCGGTTCCCGTTGCAGGGGCTGGACCCCGACCCGGACCCCGCCGAGGTGCTGTCGTCGAAGTTCGGCTACCACCCGGCGTGCGATCACGTCTTCCCCGAGTGTTACGACGAGTTCGACACGAGCATGGAGTTCATCGACGACGTCGTCGACGAGCAGCTCGACAAGTGGTCGGACCGCTACGACAACGTCTACGACAGTATCGAACTCATCGGCATCCAAAACCAGCCGTCGGTCCCGTTCCACTTCGAGCTGTCCGACAACTACATCGAGTCGTTCGTCGCCGCCGACGCCGAACTCATCGACTGGCACCTGAAGACGCCGCCGGAAAAGCGCAACACGAACACGATGATGGCGGCGATGCGGAAACTCAACCCCGACATCTTCCGCCACCGCCCGCCGGACAGACCGCACGACTCGTTCCGGAAGAACCAAATCGAGAAGTTCCTCCGGCGGAAAGTGCCGGGCGTCTCCCCGTTCAGTTCGCCGTGGCCCGACATGGAGGCGCAGTACGACCGGAACGAACTCGACCGCAAGCTCTTCCCCGGCTACCCGAGCATCCACGAGCTTCCGGTCAGAGTCAAGCTGCGAATCAACGACATCACGACGTGGATGAACGCCGCGGACGACGACAGCATCCTCACCCCCAACGACGTGTTGTGTCCGCCGGTTCGGATGCTGACCGACTCCTGAGTCTCCGCTTCTTCTCCCCGACTGACCGACGGCTCGTGCTCGCGATGTCGTCTCGCTCGTTCTCCGCCGCCACGGACTGCTGTCGGTACTGACTCACCTCGACACCGACGACGACTGACAAGAGCGTGCGACGGTGCGGGGAGATTCGGACTGTACCGAGACGTCGCAACCGGTGCGAGAAGGAGGTCGCCTCGTCGCTGTCGCCGCGTTACCGGTCGGTCGTCACGGTCTCTCCGGGAGCCGTCTGAGCGCCTTCAGAGAGCGTCACACCGGCGTTGAGCGCCGTGTTGATTCCGGTCTTCACGTCGTCGCCGACGACCACGCCGAACTTTCGGCGGCCGGTCGAGACGCGGTCGCCCTTGACCGTCACGGAGACGTCTTCGTCGTCGTGCCGGAGGTTGGCGACGTTCGTCCCCGCGCCGAAGTTGACGCGGCGGCCGACGACGCTGTCGCCGACGTACGACAGGTGGCCGACGTTCGTCTCCGCGAGGAGCACGCTGTTTTTGATCTCGACGGCGTGGCCGACGTGAACGCCGGGGCCGACGAACGTGCAACCGCGGACGTACGCGTTCGGCCCAACCGTCGCTCCCGCCGAGATGTAGGCGGGCCCCTCGACGACGGAGCCGTCTCTGACGGTCGCGCCCGCTTCGACGACCACGTCGCCCTGCACGGTGGCGTCGTCGCTCACGTCGCCGTCGATGCGGCGGTCGAACGTCTTGAGTTTCCACTCGTTCGCTTCGAGGAGTTCCCACGGCCGGCCCACGTCCATCCAGCGGTCGAGCGTCACCGGCGAGACGTTGAACTCGTCGATGACTCGGTCGAGGACGTCGGTGAGTTCGCGCTCGCCGCGCTCGCTCAGCGGCACGTCCAACATGTCGCGGGCCTCCGCGGGGAACACGTACGCACCGGCGTTGACGAGGTCGTTTCGGGGGGCATCGGGCTTCTCGACGATTTCCGCCACCGCGCCGTCTGCGACGTTCAACACGCCGTAGTTGCCGGGGTTCGGAACGCGAATCGACGCGATGCTCGGGGCCGCGTCGAACAGGCTGTCGATGCCGTCGGGGTCGTAGAGGTTGTCGCCGTAGAGGACGGCGAACGCGCCGTCGATGTATTCTTCGGCGGCGCGGACCGCGTCCGCGGTCCCCTGCTGTTCGTCCTGTTCGACGTAGGAGACCGGGACGCCGCGGTACGACGAGCCGAAGTGCTCGCGCACCGCCTCTTGGCCGTAGCCGACGACCATGACGAGTTCGTCGGCACCGGCCTCCACCGCCGCCTCCGCGGTGTGACCGACGATCGGCTGTCCGGCCACGGTCAGCATCGGTTTGGGAACTTCGTTCGACAGCGGTCGCATGCGTGTGCCTCGCCCGGCCGCGAGTAGGATAGCTTGCATACCCCGCCGTAGTCGAACGACGGGCCTTATTATACGCGAGATAAGGGGTCGTTGTCGGCGTTTTTCGGCGAGTTCAACGCCATTAGGTGCGGCGTAGTGCTCACCCGTGATAGACGCCGTGTTGCCACAGCAGGTCGCGGGCGACGGCGACTTCCCACGTCACGGCGTCTTCGAGGGTCGTCCCCTTACGGGTCGTCTCGACGAGGTAGCCGGGGAGGTGCAGGTCGCCGTACGCCTTGTGGATAAAGAGCGGCCGAGACCCGTCGAGGGAGTTGCCGCAGTCGAAGTCGTAGTGCGACGGGTACTCCGAGAGGTCGATGTACTGCTCGTTGACGTAGTCGCAGGCGTTCACCGCGTTCATCGGGGTCGCGCGGGTCGGGAAGACGGCCTGCCCGACTTTCCCGTCGTACTTGTAGATGCCGCTGGAGCTGTGGAGGTCGACGACCACGTCGGGGTCGTGCGACTGGAGTTCGTCCCAGAGCGCCCGCGCGAGCCGGGACGTGGGGTTCGCCCCCGTAGGGAACTGGCGGTTCAGGTCGCCGTCTTCGGTGTACCGCGCGCCGATGCTGATTGCGGGCACGTTCGCGTAGGGGACGACGACGAGTTTGCCGCCGGTCGGGCGAAGGTGTCTGAGTTGGTCGGCGGCGTGGTAGCCCTGCGGTTCCTCGCCGTGGACGCCGCCGACGACGAACGCGGTCGGGCCGGGCTTGCCGGAGTCGATGACGTAGACGGGCGTCTCGTACTTCGTCCCGGGCAGCAGCGAGTGAGTGGACACGGTCCCCTCGTTGACGCGGTCGAGGCGAGTCTGAACCCAGCCGAGGATGTCGCCGTAGTTGCCGTATTTGTGGTCGCGGAGGAGTCGGACGCGGGGCACGCTGGGGATGCCGTAGCGGACGGCCTCGTCGGTGGCCGACCGAACGAGGCTATCGTAGCGGTCCTCGTAGGCTCGGTTGGCGATTTTGGTGATGTTGCGGACGCCGGCGAGGTCCATGTAGGACTCCAGGCGAGCGTGGGTGTACGTCTTAGTGGTGAAGTTCCAGAACATGAACTCGAAGAACTGCCAGAAGTTCTCGGGTTCGACGTCCCAGACGCCGTGAGCCGCGCGGGCGGCGCGGGCTTCGCCCTCGTCGTCGCCGACGAGATACGCGTCGAGGTCGTCGGGGCGGTACGAGAGGAATCTGAGTTCGAGATTGAGGTCGCCCGTCAGGACGTACTCGCGGACGATGTCTTCGAGGTTGTGCTGGACGAAGTACTGCGAGGAGTCCGACAGGAAGTTCACGTAGACGACGAGGGTGGGGTTGTCCTCGTCGGTGCCCATCGTCGGGTAGAGTCTGTCGCGGAGGTACGGTGCGGTCCCGACGACGCCCGGCGAGAACGCCGCGGCCGCGTCATCGGCAGTCCCGAGTAGCGCCTTCCAAGTAGCGCGAGTCCGCCGGAGGCGGTGAGAAAGTTACGGCGGGTGAATTGAGTATCCATTTATGTTCATTTCACTGAACGTCATGGATTCGAGAAAGTCACAGCCTTCACATATTCAGCTTTTTTATACCATCGCAAAAACTGACCGTATCGAACCTCGCCGCGTTACGGTATGTTACCAGTTCGCGAGGCGAATGCGCCCCCAGAAGTTCAAGCGCGCACTACTCGGAGGGATTGACTGAACGCCCTGCGCCGCCACTCACTGTGTGTTCGGCCGTGAGAGCGGGCTCTCCGGTCGCATCATTCGGTGGTGAACTTGAGTGTGTAACTGAAGTAGGCTGAAGTAGCGGTCATCGTACCGGAGGAACCGACGTTCGAGGTCTGGGTCGACGTCAGCGTCTTTCTCGACGTTGCCATCGAGATACACCCAGTGACCGAGCTTCTTCAGGAGCGATTCGAAGGCGGTCGAGTACGGGTGTGACTCACGGTACGGCTCGGCCGTCGCTTGCCGGAGAACCTCGCGCTCCGCCTGCGAGAGTTCCTCTCGCGCCACCCGCGCGTCGAGGACCGCCGCCTGCAGAATCGTCTCGATTTCGGCCGCAGACTCGGCGACGGGGTCGACGTCGGCCCGATAGACCGCTTCGTGAAACGTCTCTCGGGTGAGTTCGACTTCGTAGATAATGTCCCGATATTCGACGTGAGACGCGCCGCGTTCGCCGATGAGGTCGCTCGCCCCCGCTGCGTCGTCGTCCCGGTAAACGTAGCCGTCGCGTTGGACCAGTCCGTTCGGGACGCCACCGGTGTTGCCTCGTGCTCGCGCGGCGAAGAACGCGACCTGTACCGCCTGTTGGTCGACCTCGGGGAGCGACGAATGTGCGACGTGGTCCGGGACGTGTTCGAGCTTGTCAGTGCGGCCGACTTCGAACAACCGGAGAACCGGGTGGGTGACAGTCTCCTCACCGACGACGAGCGCATCGAGGTGGTAGTACGTCCCGTTCCGCCGCGCGTAGGTCGGGGTATCGTCTCCCCGAGCGGGGAACGGCCTACGAGACTGCGTCGTGTACTCCGTGCCGTTGAGTGTGGTGTTAAACGCGTCTTCGTCCCACGGAGGTCGCGTCTCGGCCAGGTCCACGACGTACCGCTCTCGAAGCGAGCCATCGAACGGGAACAACGAAAAGACGAGTTGCCGCGAGCCGGTCTCCGAATCCGAGAGGGCCTGTGAACAACCGCCAAGCGCCGCTGTGAGCAGTGTTCCGCCGGTCGCGAGGAGTCGTCGCCGCGTCGTGGTTGGGGAGGGCACGGCTCTCCTTCTCCCAGAACTGTCAAAGTTGTTTCTTTTCGAACGGCTGCGCGGAGCCCAGCCCCTACAAGGGCCGAACCCCCGATTCAAGCGGGGACGGTGTCGGCGCAGGACTCGACGAGGGTCAGCGCCTCGTCGAACAGTCGGTCGGTCGCCGTTTCGGTTCGCGCCTCGGCGGTGACCCGAACGAGCGGTTGCGTTCCGCTCGCCCGGATGAGGAACCACCCTTCGTCGGTCTCGACGCGAAGGCCGTCGCGGTCGTCGATGTCGACGTCGTCGTACTCCTCGCGGACAGCGCTCTCGACGCGGTCGAGGACGCCCGTTTTGTCGGTCGTCTCGACGCTCTCGCGGCGAAGCGGGTAGCTGTCGACACCGTCTACGAGGTCTGCCAGCGGGCCGCGCCGCGAGACGAACTCCACGAGCTTACACGCCGCGAGCGGGCCGTCTGGACACGGCGTCTCGTCGGCCCAAATCCACGCGCCGGAGGGCTCGCCGCCGAAGACGACGCCGGGTTCGGCGCACTTCTCGGCGACGAACACGTCTCCAACGCGCGTTCGAACCGCGTCCGCGCCGACGGTCGCAACCGCGTCGTCGACGGCGAGACTCGTGTTCACCGGAACCGCGATTCGGTCGCCCTCGGACGCGGCCTCGCGCCCGAACAGGGCGAGAAGCGTGTCGCCGTCGACGAAGTTCCCGTCGCCGTCGACGGCCATCATCCGGTCCGCGTCCCCGTCGTGGGCGATACCGAGGCTCGCGTCGGTCGCGGCGACGTGGGCTTGGAGCCCCCGAAGCGTCTCGTCGGTCGGTTCGCTCGGACGGGCGGGGAACCGGCCGTCGCGCTGGCCGTTGAGCGTCGAGACCGTACACCCGAGGTCGGAGAGCGCGTCCGCCGTGAGCCGTCCCGTCCCGTTTCCGATGTCGACGACGACGGAGCAGGTGTCCGCGAGGTCGACGCTCGATGTGAGCGCGTCGCGGTGGCGGTCCTCCACGCTCCGGTGGTGTTCGGACCCCACGCCGTCCCACGCGGCGAACTGGTAGTCCTCGTTTTCGATGCGTCGCTCGATGGCGGCGCGCCGGTCCGCACCGAACGCCCGGCCGGACGCGGCCCAGAGCTTCACGCCGTTGTCGGTCGGCGGGTTGTGCGACGCGGTGATGACGGCGCCGGCGTCGGCGTCGAACCACTCGACGGCGCGCGCGATAGACGGCGTCGATTGGGTTCCGAGTCGGATTACGTCGGCTCCGCACTCCATGAGTCCGGCGACGAATGCGTGTTCGAGCATCGCCCCGCTTTCGCGCGCGTCGCGGCCGACGACGACGCGCCCGGAGACCTCGCTACCGAGGGCACGGCCGATACTGAGCGTCAGTTCCGCCGTAACGCCTTCGCCGACGGGGCCTCGAACGCCGCTCGTTCCAAACATACTCCGCAAGTAGGCTGCGGGGTTCCTTACTATGGGATGAGTAAGAAACCGCTCGACGGCGAGTTGGCTCCCGGCTGGCCGCGGCCGAGGAGGGCCGTCATCGCGCGGCGTCCGGCGGTCGGCAGTCGCGGCGTGCTGGCGCAGTCGCCCGAAACCGCGCGATACCGCGATTCGGGAGGCCGAACCGGGTTCGGCTTATGATGTGTTTATTCGGACGGTCGACGTCCGCTGTGATGGGTGTAATCCGGGAAACGACCGTTTCACCCGTTCTAGGGTCTCTTTAGGGTCACAACTATCTCCGAAGTTCATATAGGGTGCGCTCGTGGCATCTCCTATGTGCGTACACGAATTAACCGCGATTCAACGCGATTTACTGTTCGTTGTGCGAGGAATGAGCGACTCGTCTGGACAGACGATAAAGACCGAACTCGAAGAGACACAGGGGCGTGACCTGCTCACGGGTCGCGTGTACACGAACCTGAACGAGCTCGTCGACAAAGACCTCGTCAACAAGGGGAGCAAGAACGGACGGACCAACGAGTACTCGCTGACTGACAAGGGCCGCGACGCGGTCGAAAAACGCCGCCGCTGGGAGCAACGGTTTCTCAAACAGACCGCGTGAGCGGTGATTTAGTGGTCCGATAGGTCCGCAGCCTCCGAACTGCTCACCAGAGATATCGAGGACGCTCGATCCTTATTCTGTATATAATAAACATCTGATGATTAGTAGTGGCTGGTGATGACAGAACGACAGTCGAGCCGCAGACGGTTCCTTCAGTTGACCGGTGCAGCGACGATTGCCGGACTCGCGGGCTGTTCGAGCGGGTCTTCGGACGAGACGACGACCACAACCCGGACGACCACCTCCGCCTCCACGCAGACGACGCAGACGACCACGGCCGCGCCGGAAAACCAGATGCGTGGGCCACGCGAGGGCGACGACTTGCCGACCGACTCCAAGCCCTCGGACGGTTACCCGCCGGAGTTCGACACCGTGCCGGAAGAGCGGTCTATCGACACGAGCGCTTACGACACGCTCACCCGAGAGGTTCAAGGCGTGACCGTCGAGGTCCCGCTCGTTCCCATCGAAGACGCGTACTACTGGTACGCGCGCGGGGAGGCGCGGTTCGTCGACGCCCGCAGCGAGACCGGATACGAGGTCTCTCACATCTTCGGGTCCGTTCTCAGCCCTGCACCGGACGGGCGTGCGCTCGACCCCACGAGCGACTGGAACGAGGCGGACCGCGTGGTGACCTACTGCCACTGTCCGCACCACCTGTCGTCGCTCCGAGCGGCGATGCTGCTCTCGACCGGCTTCGAGAACGTGTACGCCATCGACGAAGGCTTCCAGTCGTGGCTCGACCGCAACTACCCGCTTGCGGGGTCCGATACGAACCGGGACTACACGGTTCGGACCATCGAAGGCGAGACCAACCGACTCGACGCCGGCGAGACGGCATGGGCGTTCCATCCGCAGACCGATCAGGTCGAAGCGACCGAAATCGAATCCGACGGCACGTACACGCTCGAACTGAAGTTCGTGCAGGTCGACGCGCAGAGCACGATTCAGGTCGAGACGCCGAGCTATGCCATTCAGGCCCCGCTGAGTGAACTGACGAGCGGAACCGTCACGGCCGGTACGGGCACACCGGCCGAACAGACGAGGTCGGCTTCGAGTTCCACGAACGAGACGACGAACAGCACCGGAACGAACGAGACCATGACGAACGGTACCGAGACGAACGAGACCATGACCGACAGTTCGTACTCGCTGAACTGGCGCATCTGATCGGGGACCGACCGGCGGAAAGAGCGGAACTCGCCCCGTGGTGATTCTGTGCGTCTCGGTTTCGGCTTGTAGGCGACAGATATTGATTAGCTGACTTTATTTAGTGCATCGTTGTCGCGCTTGGACAATGAGGTTTAGTAAAACAACGGCCAATCATCGGTTTTCAATGATAAATCGTACTTCGCTATATCAAATCTCGCGGGGCTGCAGACCCACAGTTTCGGAGGAGGGCAGTGTCGCGTTCCTTCTATTCAAGCACAACAGTGGTGAAATAGGAGTAGTCTATCGATTTCGATTTTATGTCACTCAGAAAATTTTTCCAAGCTTTCTCACCGCTATAGATTCAAAAACGCAAGACTAGAGCCAAATCAAATTCAACAGTGTGAAAATAAGACACGCAACAGAACCCGAACTCCGAAACAGTGGCAACTTCCCGGCCGCGCTGGGGTACAAAGACAGGTCAGCACGCTCTGAGCGCCGATGATGGCCGCCGCGCATCTGGCGCTGATTCCGACAGTCGCGCCGTTCGTCTCGATGCAACAGTCCCACGTCCGCGGGTTCGTCCTCAGCGACCTGAAGGGGCAACCCCCACCCTCGATCGAGGGGAATCGAGCGTACACACCTTTTTGTAGTCCGCTCGACCTCACTCGTGACAGACATGAACGACGTCACCGTCTACGAGGGAGTCACCTACGCGGAGCGCCCCGAGGGAGCGATGAAGCTCGACCTCTACGTCCCGGAGCGCGAGGACCCCCCGCTCGTCGTCTACGTCCACGGCGGCGGGTGGGTAGCGGAGACGCGCGCGAACGTCCCGACACCGGAGCGGTACGCCGCCGAGTGGGACTGCGCCATCGCCAGCGTGAGTTACCGGCTCCAAGAGGTCCCCGACGGGTCGAACCTCGAAGGGATGTACGACCCGGCAAATCCGACGCCGAGAGGGAGTTTCCCCGACCACTTCGCGGACGTGAAAGCCGGGATTCGGTGGCTCCGGGCCCATGCCGACGAGTACGGATACGACGCCGAGCGCGTCGCCGCGTGGGGGTCGTCGGCCGGGGGGCACCTCGCGCTCCTCACGGGCGTCGTCGACGACGTCACTGACCTCGGCGACGCCTTCGCCGACGAAATCGAAAAGACCGTCGCCCCCGAGGAGTCGGGGGCCGTACAGGCGGTTGTCAGCTGGTACGGCGTCGCCGACTTCGCGCTCCCCGAAGACGACGTGGAAGGCATTATCCCGCTGTTGATGGGCGGTTCCCGGTCCGAACGGCCGGAGCGATACGCACAGGCCAGTCCCGTTACTCACGTCACGCACGAGGCCCCGCCCACGCTGTTGATGCACGGCCGCGAGGACGAGGTGGTCGACGTCGAACAGAGTCGCCGCTTTTTCGACGCGCTGGACGACGCCGGGGTGAACGCCGTCAGATACGAGCTACACGACCTCAATCACGTTTGGGCGGAGAGCGTCGAGGATATCGAGTCCGAACGCGTGGCGATGGACCTGCTCGAAGCGAAACCAACCCACGCACAGTCCGTGTACGAGGCGACGCACGCGGCGGCCGGCGAGTCGCCGGAGTCGCTTCTCGCGGACCTACCGCCCGCCGGTCCGGAGGCAATCCGCCAGTTCCTCGACCGGACGATTCGATAGCCGGTCGCCCAGAGAGACCGGGGTACTACCGCGGACGCACCCGCTCCAGATGATGGTCGCAGTGAGCGCGGTGTACGGGCTATCGTTTCTCTGCGTGTCTGCCGTCCTGTGGACCCGAGACTATCTCGACGCTGCCGAACAGTGACGCTCCGCTGACGAGCGCCGCACGGCACAAGGCGGTCGGTTTTAGCCTTTCTGCGAGACGCGACCGCAACCCGGTTCGTACCGACCGCGGGAGCCGAGTTTTCTGGTCCGAGTCACCGTACCGCCACCGCGGGTACCGCCGGGAGACGAGGCGCTCGGGAACGGGATTACTTAAACACCCATTCCAGATAGCATAACCGGGAAGCCAGTAAGGTGACTACTAACAGGTGATGTCAGAAGAATTCGGTTCGGAACTGGACGGGCAGGTCGCAATCGTCACCGGCGCCTCGTCGGGTATCGGCAGCGCGACCGCCAAATCCCTCGCCTCGCGCGGTGCCAGCGTCGTCGTCGCCGCCCGCCGCGAAGGCGAACTCGAAGAGCTCGCCGCAACCATCGAAGACGACGGCGGAGACGCTCTCGTCGTCCCGACAGACGTCACGGTCGACGACGACATCGACAACCTCGTCGAGGCGACCCTCGACGAGTACGGTCGCATCGACATCCTCGTCAACAACGCCGGTCTGATGCCGCTGGCGCACATCGGCGAGGCGGACCGCGAGACGCTCCAGACGACCATCGACGTGAACCTGACCGGCCTCATCACGCTCACGCACGCGGTCGTCCCGACGATGATGGAACAGGAAAGCGGCCACATCGTCAACCTCTCGTCGGTCGTCGGCCGGTTCCTGCAGGCGAACAGTTCGCACTACAACGCCGCGAAGGCGGGCGTCAAGATGTTCAGCGACTCGCTCCGACTCGACGTCGCCGAGGCCGGAATCCACGTCTCGTCGATTGAACCCGGCGCGGTCGACACGGAACTGCTCGACCACATCCCGGACGACGAGGTCCAAAAGAACGTCAAAGACTACGTCGGCACGATGGACGCGCTCGCGCCCGAGGACATCGCGCGGACGATCACGTTCGTCGTCACCCAGCCCGCGCGCGTCGATATCAACGAAGTTCTCATCCGCCCCCTCGACCAGGTCCAGCCCTAATCGGCTTCGAACAGCTCCCCCTCGGGGCCGCGTTTCGACGGCGCGGCGACACTTCGGGGGTTCGACACGCCCGGACGTCCCTTTATCGGTCGTAAATAGTCCCTGTTCGGTTCAACGCGGTGTTCGGCCGGCCGCGTTAATGGCCCGCAGAGCGCCCACCACGCCGTGTGTTCGACGAGCGAAGTGATACTTTCGGAACCGAGACCGGACGTCTACTACCAAAACCGGAGATAACACCAGTATCGATCTGAACACATGTGTGAGATTACATGGATACATCTGTAATGTGCCGCAATCGGCCGGGAGACCGCCGCGTCGTCACTGCGGTCGAACCATCGACGCACAAGCACATAAACTGATAAATTAATATTGTGTCGATGAAGCAATATCTTTAGAGAGGAGTTATCTCCACTCGGATATGCGCCCGGTACGGGAAATTCGGATAGAAGCGCCTATTCACTGAATTTCTGGGCCTGTTGTCTGTCGAAAACCGTGTCGCTCGTCGATGACAGCGAGAGACTCTCCGTCGCGGTCGAGAGCGTTCCGCCCAGACGGTCTCCGCCGATATTCAACCGATAAACGGCTTATTTCCTAAAATACCACGGAGTATGAGAACCTGTTCGCGTGTGTAGAGATGTCAGTCGACGTTTCTCAGAACTCATCTAAAATACAATATCATACAAAATACATCAGTAAAACATCATTGGAACCGCGCAGAGTGCCGGACGAACTACGGTCGCGGAAGTGATACCCGGAGAGTACCACGAGAATTAAACCAGCGCGCGCAATCCGATGACGAGTGAGCGATTCCAACGAGACCGAACCCGAGATAGCGTGGACCGCGGACGTGAGTGGACTGCGGGGTCTCCCGATGCGAATCGCGTTCAACGGCGTCGACTTCGGCCGCGTGTTGTGGTGGGGCGTGTTCGCCGTTGCTCCCCTCGCGTTACTGATTTTCGGGGCGCTCGCCGGTGACAGCGGCCCGTTCGTGTACAGTATGTACTGCGCGGTGATACTGACGGCAGTCCTCCAGAGTTCGGAGCGGTTCGTCCGCACGAGCGTCACGGTCGACGGGGACGCCGGCGAGCTCGAAAGCACCTACCACATGGGCGACCCCTCGCTGTTTCGGAGCGACGAGGACGTGACCACGTCGCTCGCGGACGTCGAAGCCGCTCGGTTCGTGACCCTCAGGGACCGGACCGCAGTCCGACTGTCCTACGGGAAATCGGTCGTCAACAAGCCCTCGATGTTTCTCGTTCCGGACGGGGTCGAATCCCGGTTCCGCGAAACGCTCCGACGACACGACGTGTCGATTCGTGCGGATTCGACGCCGAAATCGGCCGATTGGGTGTGGGTTCGGTTCGCCGTGACTGCGCTCTTTTTCGGTGCGATTCCGCTCGGCACGGTCGTCGTCTGGCCCGCCGGTTCGGTTCCCTTCCTGCTGGCCGTGTTCGGGCACGCCGCCTTCGTGCTTCGACAGGGGTGGTGACGACGTGGGGCGTTCAGGGCCGCTCAGGAGGGCGGTCTCAGGGCAGAAGTGACAGCAAATCGAGGAGCACCTGTTTCACCCGCTCGTTGGAGACCGCGTAGCCGACCGCGAACATGAGACTGACCACGCCCCCGACGGCCACCGACGCGGGGACGCCAGCGTCGGCCGGGCCGAATACGGAGACCACTCCCGTCGCGACGATGCCGCTCAGTACGACGAACAGCCAGCTTTGCCGCGGCGTCCATCGACTCGTCTCCATTCAGCTATCCTGTCGGCTGTCGGAACAAAACGTTTGCCACCGGGTGGTCGAGCCGGAACCAGACTGTCGACGCCGGTGGCCGTCCGCCACTCGCGACCGTCACTCGTCGGTGGTTCCGAGACCCGTCGCCGGTGACACCGACGTCACCTGCTTTCGGTCACGTCGCCGAGAAGGTATATAGAGTCGACGCGTAGGTGCGCACGTAATGAAAGTCGGCTCCGAGACGAAGCTCTACAAGGCGGAGCGAACCGACGTCTCCCAGAATCAGGGGAAGTTCCGGACCTACTTCAACTTCCCCGGACGCGCCCTCCCGGACCACGCGGACCACGGCTACGGCCCGCTCGCGACCATCGTCGAGTCGTTCATGGACCCCGACACGCACATCGCGATGCACCCCCACCGCGACGAGGAAATCATCTCGTGGGTGCCCGCCGGCGTGATGCGCCACGGCGACCAGGACGGCAACGACCTCGTCACTGACGCTGACCACCTGATGGTGATGAACGCGGGCGAGACGTTCTGGCACGAGGAGTTCACCCGCGCGGACGACCCGCCGCTGCGGATGCTCCAGATGTTCGTCCGACCTCACAGCCTCGGGCTGGAGCCGAACATCCAACACGAACCCATCGACGCCCCCGTCGAGGGCGAGTGGCGACACCTGTTCGGCCCCGAGGGCTCCGACGCGCCGCTTTTCGTCCGCAACGAAGTGGACCTCTTCGACCTCCGCCTCGACGCCGGGTCGAGCGCAGACCTCCCCGACATCGAGGGGCGAGACGCGTACTTCTACGTGTTCGACGGCGCGGTCGAGGCCGCGGGGACGCGCTTCGGGAAGACCGAAAGCGGCCTGCTCGTCGACGACGCCGGGGTCACGCTCACCGCCGAGGAGGACGCCACTGTGGTCGCGTTCCTGATAGACCCCGACGCGCCCGTCACCCGGCAGGAACTATCGGTCGCTGACGCGGCATTGTCCCCACCGAAACGTCACCGCCGCACCAACACGCCACCATCACCCACTACCCCCTACCCGCCCATCCACCGAGACACCACACCCAACTCGATGCTCACAGACACCGCCGGAATCCACCACATCACGGGAATCGTCCGCGACGCGCAGGCGAACGTCGACTTCTACGCGACGACGCTCGGCCTGCGTCTCGTCAAGCAGACGGTGAACTTCAACGAGAAGTTCACGCGTCACCTGTTTTACGGCGACGAGACCGGGTCGCCCGGAACGGCCCTGACGTTCTTCCCGTACCCCGCCGAGGAACCCGGACGCCCCGGTACGCCGCAGATTCGGACCGCATCACTGGTGATTCCGCCGGACGCCGTCGACTACTGGGCCGACCGCCTCGCCAGCCGCGGCGTCGAAGTCAACGGCCCGTTCGAGCGGTTCGACGAGACGGTCATCCGGTTTTCCGACCCCGACGGCACCGACCTCGAACTCGTCACCGGCGAGTCGTCGGTCGAACCGTGGGCCGACGGTCCGGTCCCCGCCGAGCGCGCGATTCACGGTATCCACGGCGTCACGCTCCACTCGACGAACCCCTTCGTGACAGCCAGCGTGCTCGATACGCTCGGGTTCGACCTCGTCGCACAGGAGAGCGACCGCGTCCGCTACCGAGTGCCGGGCGACCGGGCGACCGTCGTGGACCTCCTCGACAGAGACGGTGAGTTCGGCCGTGAGGGTGCGGGGAGCATTCACCACGTCGCGGTCCGCGTCGAGGACGAGGCCCAGTTGTACGAGTGGCACGACCTGTTCCGCGAGCGCGGCTACGACGTGTCGCGGGTGAAAGACAGACACGTGTTCCACTCGCTGTACGTCCGCGAACCGGGCGGTATCCTGTTCGAACTCGCGACCGACGGCCCCGGACTCACGTTCGACGTCGACCCGGAGGCGCTCGGCCAGTCGTTGTACCTCCCGCCGTGGCTGGAGGAGGACCGCGAGATGATAGAAAGCCAACTGCGCCCGCTCGACCTGCCGGGAAACCGCGGAGATGAGGGAAGAGACGCGGATGTCGAAGCCGACGAAGGCAACGGAACCGACGGGTCGAACTGATGTCCCCCCGCCCAACAGCGCCCCGGTCCGCGACCGACCCTCACGAGGGCCAGGAGATTGCGACGGCCGGAGCACCCCCGCAGGTCGCCGACGCGGCGGTCGTCATGCTCCACGGCCGCGGGTCGAAGGCGCGGCACGTCCTCACCCTCGTCGACGAGTTCCTCCACCGGGGCGTGATGTACCTCGCGCCGCAGGCTGCCGGCAGTTCGTGGTATCCGGCCCCGGCCACCAGCCCCACCGAGCGAAACGAGCCGTGGCTCTCCTCCGCGCTCGGAAGGGTGTCGGCCGCGCTCGACATCGCCGCCGATGCCGGGATTCCGCCCGAACGAGTCGTCTTCTTCGGGTTCTCGCAGGGGGCGTGTCTCGCCGCCGAGTTCGCGGTTCGGAACCCCCGCCGGTACGGCGGTCTCGTCGCCCTCTCGGGAGGCCTCCTCGGACCCGACCTCGCGAGTCGGACCGACGGTGATGGCGGCAACGACGGCGACGGTGACGACGGCGACAACAACGGTCATGTCGCAGACACCTGCCTCGACGGCACGCCGGTTTTCTTCGGGAGCGGCCGCGACGACACCCGCGTCGAAGCCGACCGAGTCGAGGCGTCGGCCCGAGTCTTCTCGACGCTCGGGGCCGACGCGACGAGTCGATTGTACGAGGGACTGGGCCACGCCATCAACGACGACGAAATCCGAGTCATCGACTCGTTCATCGAGCGACTCAGCTGAGGCGTGATGCGGTCGTTTTCACGAGTCACGGGACGGTAGCCGCGCAGCTACGCGGTGGTCGTGCCGTCGAAGAAAAACGGAGTGAAGGTAGCGAGGAGACCTAGTCGGCCGGGCCGACCGGGTTCGCCGATTAGACCTCGTCGATGAGGGAGCCGTAGACGGACTCGGCGTCGGCGGGCACGTCGAAGTCGTGGTAGTGTTCGCCCTTCTCGTTCGAGAGGATGTTGAGGGCGGCGGCCGCGCCGTCGCCGGCGGAGATGACGGCCTGCCACTCCTCGGCGCGGACCATCGCGCCCGTGGCGTAGGCGCCCTCGACGCTCGTCTCCATCGTCACGTCCACGTCGACGATTCCGTCGTCGAACGCGCAGCCGAGCGCCTCGGCGAGGTCGCGGTTCGCGCCCGTGGCGAGCACGACGTAGTCAGCCTCGTACTCGCCGTCGTCGGTCGCGACCACGACCGTCGT
>NZ_JPES01000118.1:0-23292 GCF_000730175.1 Haloferax sp. ATB1
CGACCCGGCGACCGCCCGGACAGAGACGAGATATTCGCCGAGATGAAACACGACCCCATCGTACAGGACTACGTCCCGACCGAGGACAAGTTCATGTTCGCGGCGCTGTACGACCACGGCGAACCGCTGGCGACGTTCCAGCACCTCCAGATTCGCGGGAACTCCTACACCGGCGGCGGCGGCGTCTACCGGACCTCGGTGTACGACCCGGAACTCGAATCCGTCGCGCGAAAGCTCCTCGGCCACATCGAGTGGCACGGCCTCGCGTGCATCGAGTACCTCAAGGACGCCGAGACGGGCGAGTTCAAACTCATCGAAATCAACCCCCGGATGTGGCAGTCGCTCCCCTCGACCGTCCGCGCCGGGGCCGACTTCCCGTACTACTACTGGCTGCAGGCGACCGGGCAGAAACACCGCATCGAACCGGGGTACGAACTCGGCGTCGGCACCCACTACCTCTGGGGCGAACTCGGTTACGTGATGAGCGTCCGCCGCGACGACTCGCCGCTCGTCGAGCGCCCGTCATTCCTCAAGACCGTCTGGGAGGTCGCGTCGTCCATCTACCGCGAGCCGAGATTCGACCTCGCGCGCCTCGACGACCCGGTCCCCTTCGCCCGCTACGTGCACCACGCGCTGTTCAACCGCGGCGACGACGAAGGCGCGGAGGAATCGACCGCCGACCGCGACGGTGGCGGTGACGAATCGGAAGAACCGAGAACCGGTATCACGCTGACGCCGGGACTCAACTTCAGGGGTCGCTGAGCGGACCGCTCTTTTTTCGGTCGGCGCTCGTCAGGAGCACGCCTTCGCACGCTCGTGATACCACCCGCCGAACGCGCCGAGTGGAACGACCAACCAGCCGGCGACGATAACGGCGAAAGCCACGCTCACAGGCAGCGTGACGGCGATGAAGACCGCTGCCTCTCGGAGGACCATCTCACCGCGGGCGAGGTTCGAGACGCGACGAGGAGAGCGGGGGCGAACGCGCCGGTAACGAGGCTCCCAAACGCAGTCAACCCGCCGAAAACAGCGCCGTACCACTGACGGTCTTCGTTGGCTCGCAGCCGTCGCCAGAGCAGCGTGCCCACGATAAACGAGGTCGGTATCGCTACCGGGACGGCCACCAGTCCGAGACCGAAGACGAACCCGAGTGTCCCGTTCATCGCGCCGACGAGAGTCAGCAGCCCCGCAGCACCGAACCAGAGGGTGATTGCCAACAACCCGGTTGCAGCCATCGCTATCCCGCCGCCGACGTCGTTTCGCCCGGCGTACGGGAGCCGTCCGGGACCGTACCGATAACAGAGCCGAACCATAGGTCGAACTGCGGCGCACATCCCGATAAATGTTATTGCGGATACATTTTTCAGTTTGCAGCGGACCCGAGGGACCGGTATCACGCTGACGCCGGGACTCAACTTCAGGGGTCGCTGAGCGGACCGCTCTTTTTTCGGTCGGCGCTCGCCGTGGCGCTGTTGAAACCTAGCGGTACCCCGGTTCGATGCGGTCGACGAGCCCATCGAAATCCGTGTCAAAACTCAACACGGCGTCGATGCCACGCGACTCACACAGAGAGACGATGGTCGCGTCGGTGAAGCTGAGGTCGTGGTCCTCGTATCGACGGAGCGTCTCCAGCGACGCCCGAACGTCGTCCGGTTCGACGTGAAGCAACTCAAACACGTTCGGGAACGGTTCCTCGCCGAGAATGCGACTGGCGACGGTGTCCGCCGCCTCGAACGAACCCGTTCGGGCGCGCGTGAGCGTTACCGTCTCGTCGAGAACGTAGTCGTTCGTGTACGGCTGTCCGAACTCCCCGTCGAACAGGTCGTCGAACGCGCTGACCGCTTGGTCGTGTCGGTCGGCATCCGTATCGTGGTGCGCAAAGAACACGCCGGTATCGACGAAGACGCTCATCCGTACAGCACGTCGTCGATGTCTTCTTCGGTCGTCGTGACGCCGGACGAGACCATCCCGTCGTGGAACTGCTCGCGCTCGGACTCCGAAAGCGGAACACGCTTCTCGCGGAACGAGTCGATGAGATCAGCCTTGGACTCGACGGCGTTCTCGACGAGCCGCGCCAAGACTTCCTGCTGCGTCACTCGCTTCCCGGTCTTCAGCCGAATCTCGGCCTGTAGCCGTTCGAGACGGGATTTCGTGTCGTCGTCCATCTTCACCGACGTGGCCATGTTCGCTGGTAGAACATACTACTGGGTAAGGGTTGCTACTGTTTTGACCGGCGCGATACGGACCGGTCCGCATGCGATATCCAGCGCGGTCACGACAAGCTGACGGCGACTGAGGACTCCGGCAATGCCTTCACCGACCGCTCACTCGTCGCGGAACGCGCAGGTCGCGGTGTAGGTCACGTTATCGAGCAGGAGTTCGACGCCGCGGGTCCGGGTCGGCGGACCGCTGACGTTGATGCTGGTGGACTCGACGGCGCAGTTCGACGCGCGGTTGACGAGCACGCCGCCGACTCGGCCGTTCGGCAGGTAGATACAGCTATCGACGATGCGGGAACCGTTTCGGTTCTCGTCGACGACGACCGCAGAGCCGTAGGGCTGACTCTCGCACGCCCCCGAGATGGTGACGTTGTCGAGGACCATCCCCCACGGCTCCCGCGCGATGTCGGTGTCAACGGGTCCCGCGTAGATGGTCTGGACGCCCGTGTCGTTGACGATGCGACAGTTGCGCATCGTGAACCCGCCGTGGCTTCCGTAGGTCGGAGCGGTGATGATGCCCGGTGAGGACGGACTCGACCGGAAGATGAAGTCGCAGTCCTCGATGAGAACCCCCGTGTAGCCGTGGCCCGTCGAGTCGATGCGGAGGCCCTCGGGGCTGTCGAGTCTGTCCCCCTCACGGGCGTGCTCATTGAGATTGTCGGCATCGACGATGACGGTCGCGCCCTTGATCCACGAGGTCTTGGAGGGGTGGTCACCCGCGGAGATGCGCATGTTGGTGTTGTCGTTGTTCTTGAACAGGCCGCCCTCGACGCGGAGGACGCCACGGGTGTGGGTCGCGCGGAACGACGACGACCCGCGCTGTTCGATGTGGCAGTCTATCATCCTGATCTCGCCGACCGACCGTTCGGTGATGCGAATCCCGGCGACGCCGTTCGGGTAGCCGGGGAGCGCCGCGCCCTCGCGCATGTAGACGCGGCGGATGACGTTGACGCCCTCTACCGAAGTGCAGTCGAAGAGGAGCAGTTGGTCGCGCGCGTGGCTGTCCGTGGGGGTGCGGCCGAGCCACTCGACGTCCTCGATGAGTGCGCCGTCGTCGTTGGCGAGCCAGATGTCGGCGCTCGTGGTGTCGTCGTCGGTCTGCTGGATGGAGAAGTTCTTCAGGACGTGGTGGTCCCCGCTCGTGATTCGGAGCATCCGGAACCGCTCGCCGGGGTCCGCCGGCGGGAAGACGAACTGCACGTCCTTGTGGGAGTCGCCGAGGCCGACGAGTTGGAAGTTCGAGACGCCGCGGTCCCAGTCGTGTTCGCGGGTGATGAGGTAGTCGCCCGGCGGGAACTCGACGGCCGTGTCGTCGCCGTACGCCCCGTCGAGGATGTCGTCGACCGGCTCTTGACCCGTCGGGTCCATCCCGAGGTCCTCGACCGCGTTGAAGACGGTGATGTCCGGTTCGGGTGTGGGCGTCTCCTCGGTTGTCGGCGTCTCGGTCGGCGTCTCCTCGTCCGGCGTGTTACAGCCGGCGAGCGCGGCACCGACGCCGACCGCGCCGAGCGTCTTCAGGTAGGTTCTGCGCTTCACCGGCGGGGGACCTCCGTGCGCTCGGGGCGTCCCCGGTGACTGTCGAGCGTCCGTCGAGCGTCGGGGTCGGGTTGTCTCGAAAGGCGAGACGGGAGTTGGAGAGAGAGGGACCGACGTCGGTTGCACATGTTTCCCGTCAGTTGGACCGGGAAGGTGATTGGTAAACGGTGTGTAACCGCGGGTTACGGGGCGAAAGCCGCGAAGTCGAGGCGGGTCGGCGGCGGCGAAACGAGGTGAGAGACTGTTCGAAACGACGAGTCAAAATCGGTGACATTCGCGGTTCCCGACGCCGTCAGTCCGTGCCTACGGAAATTACGAGTCGTATTACTATCCACTCGTGGCGACAGTTGTCTGCATGAATCTGTCACGGCGTTCATATCTTGGACTGAGCGCCGCCATGCTCAGTGGCTGCGTCGCGAGGGGCGGTGAATCGGCCGGAACTCCCGAAGCGACCGCGACGAGCGAGCCGCCGGTCCCGACTCCGCGGTTCAGATACGACGACCCGAGCGTCGACGCGGCGGGCGACCCGCTGGCGGTCGCGTTCAACAGCCGAGAGCGGTTCAGAGACGTCGGATGGCTCGTCGACGACTTCGAAGACGAGCGTCTCTGGGGGACGATTGCAGGGCGGTACGCCGTCGAAGAGGACGTCGTCTACTCCGGGTCGCAGTCGCTCCGCCTCGAAGCGACGCCGGACGACGAGCGAGTGTGGATTTACCGGACGTTCGAGGACGGTATCGACCTCTCCGACGCCGACCTCTCGCTGGCCGTCAACCTCGAAACGCCCGACACCGAGGGCATCATGGTTCGCCTCGCCGCGCCCGACTACGACAACACGCTACTCCTCGGTCGGCACATCTGGAAGGCCGGCTGGCAGCGCCTCGACCTCGGACCGCAGCGCGTCACCGGGTCACCGGACCTGACGAACGTCACCGAGATAAGCATCCAGCTGTACACCGGTGGCGGCACGACGGCGCGGTTCTACGTTGACTCGCTCCGGGCCAAACCGCGGGCCGGTGCGGGGTCGGTGATGATAACGTTCGACGACAACACCCGGAGCCAGTACGACACGGCGTATCCGATACTGGAGTCTCACGGCTTCCCCGGCGTGGTCGGCGTCATCCCGTGGACCGTCGGGTCGAGCCACCGCATCCCGCGGTCGGGAATGGACGAGATGGTCGAATCGGGGTGGGACATGGTGAGCCACCCCCAGCAATCGGACTCGTTCCGCGTCCTCTCGCCGGCCGACCAGCGCGCGAGCATCAGGGAGTCGAAGGCGTGGCTCGTCGAAAACGGGTTCGAACGCGGGGCCGACTTCATCATCTGGCCGTACGGCCGGTACAACGAGTCGGCGCTCGATGCCGCGAGCGACTACCACTACCTCGGGTTCGTGACCGTCGGGGGGCCGACCGGCGCGATATCCGACCCGCAAATCGTCGGCCGGACCGACGGCGACGACGTGCAGAAGGCGAAGAGGGCGCTCGACTTCGCCGCCCAGTACAACCAGCTCGCGGTGCTCATGTACCACGACGTGACGGGGAAAGGGCGCTCCGTCAGCCCGGCGGCGTTCGCCGAGACGATGGACTACGTCGACGAACTCGGGCTGGACGTGGTCACCGCGTCGAGCTACTGGGACTCGATCCGAAACTCCATCTGACGCGGCGATTCGCCCGGCACGCCGGCCCGAGTACGGCGACATGCTGCTTTTCGAGACAGTCTCGATGAACGTGATACGGATTCGATTAGTCGCGGTTTCGTGAACGTTAGACAGCCGTTCTAACCGTCCTAAACGCCTGAAATTCGGCGTTACATACGTGTTGCTGACGACTAACAAAGACCCGAACGGCCCAATCAGCGGGTCGAAGTATCGATGTTCCTACGCACTCTCCAACTCGATTCGCCGCCGCGGGACGACACGCCCGACGACGGCGGACCGGTCGACGCGCCGCGTTCAACACAGGGGTCGCACGCGAGGGGCGATGTACCGCGGTAACGCCGTCGGCGTCGTCGTACCCGCGTACAACGAGGCGCGGTTCGTCGGCGGCGTCGTCGACACCCTCCCCGCGTTCGTCGACCGCGCGTACGTCGTCGACGACCGCTCGACCGACGAGACGTGGGAGGAGATTCGGCGGCACGCGGCGCGCGCGAACGAGCGAGCGGCCGAACCAGTCGTCGCCGCGGCCGACGGTGGCGCGTCGCTCGACGGGCGCGTCGTCCCGATTCGACACCCGGTCAACCGCGGGCGCGGCGCGGCCGTCAAGACCGGCTACGAACGCGCTCTCGCCGACGGGATGGACATCGTCGTCGTGATGGACGGCGACGGGCAGATGGACCCGGACATCATGCCCGCCATCATCGACCCCGTCGTCGACGGAGACGCCGACTACGCCGTCGGCGACCGACTCGCCGCGCGCGACACCCGCCGGGGAATGCCGCCGTGGCGGCTGTTCGGCAACCTCCTGTTGTCCGGGCTAACGCGCATCGCCAGCGGCTACTGGCACATCCGCGACCCGCAGAACGGCTACACGGCCATCTCGGCGGAAGCGCTCTCGGAGCTGGATTTCGACCGGCTGTACGACCAGTACGGCTTCCTGAACGACCTGCTCGTGAACCTGAACGTCGCCGAAAAGCGCGTCGCGACCGTGCCGATGCGCGCGCGCTACGGCGACGAAGAAAGCGGCATCAGGTACTCGACGTTCGTCCCCGGGCTGTCGTTCCTCCTGCTCAGGGACTTCCTCTGGCGGCTCCGCGTTCGGTACCTCGACGGCGGCGTCTCACCCGGTGGCGGCCCTCTACGCGCTCGGCGTCGTGAGCGCCCTCGCCGGCGTATTCCGACTGGTCGGTGGGGTCGCGTCGAAGTCGAAGGACCGGCCGGGTCGGCAGTCTCTCACCGGACTCCTCGTCGGCTTCGGGTCGCTCGGCGGCGCGATGGCCCTCGACAGCCGCGAGAACGAACGGTTGCGAGTCGCGGCGGAGCCGTCCACGTCGTTCGAGCGGGGGGGCGCGTCGAACGGGGCACAGCCGTCGTCCCGCGTCGACGGTGCCGACGAGAGCGACGAGAGAAACGAAAAAGAGCCCGACAGAGTCGCTGACGGCCGCGAGATAGCAGGAGGAGGGAGTTAGTCACCTCGTACCGCCGAAAGCCGTGGGGTGAGGCGCTCAATAACAACAGCCTAGTCGCGTCATCTAGCCGGTAATGGGGTCTACATCACACAGCAAAGAACGATTAAATCGGGCACTCGGTGAGCTCTCTCTAGACGTGCCCTTCGCGCTGCTCGTCGTCGTTTCGAGTAGCCTCGTCGCGGTCCTCGATGTCGTTCCGACCGTACAGGCCCTCGTCGGACTCCCGATTCTCCTGTTTCTTCCCGGTTACGCGCTGCTGCTCGCACTGTTTCCCGCCGGGTCGTCGGGCAACCCGGCCGAGGGACCGTCGTTCGGCCGGTTCGAGTGGCAGCCGGACCTCAGCCTCACGGAGCGATTTGCGCTCGCTTTCGGGATGAGCGTCGCGCTCTTGCCGGTCGTCGGACTGGCGCTCCTCTGGGCTGGCGTCGGACTGAACGCCGCGCCCGTCCTCCTCGCGCTGTCGGCGATCATCGTCGTCGGCCTCGCCGTCGGCGAGGCACGGCGGCGTCGGCTCCCCGAGGGAGAGCGCTTCCACGTCCCGATTCGGCGCTGGTACGCCGACGTGGTCCGGTCGTTCGACCAGTCTTCGCGGGTCGATTCGCTCCTGAACGTCGCGCTCGCGTTCGCCATCCTCTTGGCCGTCGCGAGCCTGAGCTACGCGCTCGTCGCACCGGGGACGGGCGAGTCGTATTCGAGCCTGTCGCTTCTCACGCAGGACGCCGGCGGCGAGTTCGTCGCCGCCGACTACCCCGAGGAACTGACGGTGGGTGAGCAGACCGAACTGTTCGTCTCCGTCGCGAACGCCGAGGGGGAGGCGACGAGATACACGCTCGTGGCCGAACTCCAGCGCGTCGAGCGGACGAACGGCGAGACGACGGTCGTCGAGCGACAGGTGCTCGGGTCGCGGACGGAGACCGTCGCGGACGGCGAGACGTGGCGGACCCGCCACACGTTCGCCCCGGCGCTGACCGGCGAAGACCTCCGGCTCACCTACTTCCTGTACGAGGGCGACGCGCCGGCGGAGCCGAGCACCGACACGGCGTACCGCTCGGCGTACGTCTGGCTCACCGTGACCGAGGAACCGACCGAAGACGCGGCCGCCGGCGACGACGCGGCGTAACCGCGTCGTACAGCCGTCCGAACTCGGTCCTCGGCGTACTGCGTCGCCGAACACGGCGGTCGCTCGGACGCGCGGGGAAAAACGGAAAATCGCGTCGAAACGCAAAAACTGGGTGCCTCTTTTGTCTGCGGCGTCACCGCACGAGCGACGCGCAGTCTACTGTTCTGCCGTTCCGTCGTCTCGGTCTCAGCCGTCGTTGTCTTCGAACGTCAGCGCCGCGTCGCCGGTCAGGTTCATCTTCCTGATGTCACCCGAGAACCGGAAGGCGTCGACGTTGTCCGTGACGGAGCCCTTCACCTTGCCGCTGGTGACGCTGTCGTCGCTCTCAATCGGCCCGACGAGCGGGTCGTTCAGGATGTCGCCCGAGACCATGAACTCGTACGTCGTCTCCGTGCCATCGCCATCGACGACGAGGGTGTTCGGCAGGGAGAACACAGCGGGGTCGACCTGCGTGCCGTTGACGTAGACCTCGGCCTCGCCCTGGAGGAACGACAGCGACGTAATCGTGCCCGTGAAGGTGTACGTGTCGTCGACACCCTCGGTGGTCACCCACCCAGTCGCGGAGCTTTCGGACACGTCGTCCCACTCTTCGATGGTGTCGTCCGAGGCTTCGAGCGTGCCGCTGACGCTGACTTCGTACTGCGTCTCGACGCCGGTGCCGACGAGGCGCAGTTCGTTCTGGCTGTCGGTGGAGTCGGTCGTCGAATCCGTCGAGTCGTCCGTGCTCGAATCGGTCGACGAGTCCGTCGTGGCGTCCGTGACCGTGCTCTCGGTCACCTGCTCACCGTCGACGTAAATCTCGGCCTCGCCTTCGACGAAGCCGAAGGAAGTGACGCTTCCCGCGAAGTTGAACGTGTCCTCGACGCCCTCGGTCGTAATCCAGCCGCTGGCGGAGGTGCCGTCGATGGTGTCCCACGACTCGATAGTGTCGCCTGAGGCTTCGAGCGCGTCGCTGACGGTGAACTCGTACTGGGTCTGGGTACCCGTGCCGACGAGGCGAAGTTCGTGCGAGAGGTCGCTCGTCGAGTTCGTCGTGGAATCGTCCGTCGAGTCCGTCGTCGAATCGTCCGTCGAGGTGTCCGTCGTGGCGTCAGTGACTGTACTCTCGGTTACCTGCTCGCCGTTGACGTAAATCTCACACTCGCCTTCGAGGAACGAGAACGAGTCGATGTCGCCGGAGAACGTGTAGGTGTCCTCGACGCCGTCGGTCGTAATCCAGCCGGTCGCGGTGCCGCCGGAGATGTCGTCCCACTCCTCGATGGTGTCGCCCGACGCCTGCAGCGAGTCCGTCACGGTGAACTCGTACTGGGTCGTCGTGCCCGTGCCGACGAGGCGAATCTCGTTCGGGAGGGGCTCGGTCGTCGAGTCGGTCGTCGAATCCGTCGTGGAGTCGTCCGTCGTCGAATCTGTCGAGTCGTCCGTCGTCGAATCTGTCGAGTCGTCGCTAGTGCTCCCGTCGGCGCTCGGGAGCGGACAGGTGTCGCTGCTCGTGATGTTGCTCGTGTCCACGTCGGCCCCGCTGAACACCGTCGCCTGCCCGGAGACGTTGATGTTCGAGTCCAGAATCTCACAGTTCGTGGCGTCGTTGACGAGGACGCCGTCCACGTCGCCGTTCGGGAAGTGGATACAGCTGTTCTGGACGGTCGAGCCGTTGCGGTCGTTGTCGATGCAGACCGCCGCGCCGGCGGGCTGAGACCGCGTGCTGCCCGTGATGGAGACGTTTTCGAGGTTTACGCCCCACGGCTTGTCCGCGGTGTCGGTGTCGACGGAGTCGGCGTGAATCGTCTGGACCGACGTGTCGTTCTGGATGCGGCAGTTGCGCAGGGTGAAACCGCCGTGGCCGGCCCACGTCGGCGACGAGACGATGCCGCGCGAGGTGGGACAGGACTTGAAGATGAAGTCGCAGTCCTCGATGAGGACGCCGGCGTAGCCGTTGCCGGTGGAGTCGATGCGGAGGCCCTCGGGACTGTCGAGGCTGTCGCCGTCGCGGGCGTGCTCGTTGAGGTTGTCCGCGTCCATGATGACGGTCGCACCCTTGATCCACGAAGTCTTGTCGGGGTGGTCGCCCGCGGAGATGCGCATGTTGGTGTTGTCGTTGTTCTTGAACAGGCCGCCCTCGACGCGGAGGACGCCGCGGGTGTGAGTCGCGCGGAACGACGACGACCCGCGTTGTTCGATGTGGCAGTCGACGAGGCGAATCTCGCCGACGGAACCGCCCTGTACGCGGATACCCGCGACGCCGTCGGGGTAGCCCGGAAGCTCGGCGCCCTCGCGCATGTAGACGCGGCGGGCGACGTTGACGCCGTCGACGGAGGAACAGTCGTACGCGAGGAGCTGGCGGCGAGCGTTGTTGTCGGTGGGGGTGCGGCCGAGCCACTCGACGTCCTCGATGAGGCCGCCGTCGTCGTTTATCATCCAGATGTCCGCCGTGGTGGTGTCGTCGTCGGTCTGCTGGATGGAGAAGTTCTTCAGGACGTGGTGGTCCCCGCTCGTGATTTCGAGGAACCGGTACTTCTCGCCGTTGTTGCCCGACGGGAAGACGAACTGCACGTCCTTGTGGGAACTGCCGGTGCCGACCATCCCGAAGCGGGAGACGTCGTCGTTCCAGTACTGCGTCTCGGTGGCGAGATACTCACCCGGAGGGAATTCGATGAGCGTCCCGCTTTCGTACGCGGAATCGAGTTGGTTGTCTATCGGTTCGTTTCCGTTGGGGTCCATTCCAAGGTCGTCCACCGCGTTGACGACGCGGTCCCATTGGATACCGAAGCGCTCCTCTGGTCCAGACGCAGCCGACGCGACGCCGGCAGAGAGGGCAGTCGATGCGGCTATTGCACCGAGTTTGAGGTAGTTCCGCCTGTTGAGTTGCGATTCGAGGATGGAGTCTGAATCCGCCGCAGATTCGTCGTCATCTCCATCGGTTAGTCGTGCCATACCCGAGGAAAGCCCTCGTTAAGGTGATAATCATTATTGCGAGGTATAATCGGATTAGCTACGATTACGTGCGGGTTTGATTCGGATAGAAGCCAGTTAGTTACCAGTTGCATTCCAGAGACACACCTTATATTCTCCCAAAAAAATATCAACTAAATATGTATATATCGCCATATTGGCGGTCGAAAACGACCACTTAATCAATACTATACGAGCAAATCGACATGCGGTGTCGAATCAGAACCACTCCGTGAAACGTCTCTCCTCGCCAGATAATCAATCTATGAACTGGTAATTACGCTCCCACCGAACCTTGCGAGGGCGTTCGTTTCACCACACCCACACTTTCTGACGGAGTTCTGATAGGTTTGATTCACGTCGAAGGTTCAGCTAGCAATGAGAGTCAGTCGAATCGACCACTCGTCGGGCCCGACGAGTCGGCCGAACGCCGCCCTCACTTGGACATCACGGAGACGAGTTCTCGGAGGTTCTGTTTGACCCGCCAGTCGAAGAGCGTCATGAGCGACGCGGCGCTGACGGCGTAGGCGACGACGCCGATAGCGACGAGGACCGCGAACTCGACGAGCGGCGACCCGACGCGGTTCTGCGCCGCGAGGACCGCCAGCGCCATCGCGCCGCTGGCAGCGACGGGGTACGAGAGCTCTCGGAGGAACCGGCGGTAAGTCGTGCCGAGCGTTCGTTTCATTTCGCGCGCGTAGAGCGGGACCATCGGGAACGCGAGGATACCCGTGACCGCGAGGGCGGTCCCTTCGATGCCGTAGGCGCTCGTCGCGGGGACGATGGCTATCGCGAGCAGGGCGACCCTGAGGAAGCCGAGTTTGGTCTGGACATCGGGGCGGCCGACGGCGCGCCAGACGGGGTTGAACGTCGCGAAGAGCGTCCGAAAGAGCCCGTAGGCGACGAGAATCTGCATGGCGAGCACCATCGGGAGCCAGTCTTCGCCGAGGAACGCGCCGACGAAGGCGGGCGCGACGAGGTAGATGCCGACCGACATGGGCAAGGCGACGAACGCCGTGAGCCGGAAGGTGCTGAAGAACGCCTCGCGGAGGGCGCGTTGGTCCTCCTGGAGCTTCGAGTAGGTCGAGAACATCACGCTGGAGACGACGACGGCGATTTCGGTCGCCGGCGCGTTGGAGATGCGGTAGGCGAGTTGGTAGTAACCGAGCGAGGTCGCCGTCAGGAGCCAGCCGACGACCGCGTCGTCGCCCTGTCCGTAGAGGAACTCGACGATAGACGAGCCCGTGACCCACTTCCCGTAGCCGATAAGTTCGGCTGCGTACGCCCGGTTCAGCGCGGGGCGCGGGCGGTACGGGTGCAGGAAGTAGGTCACGACCGAGCGGACGCTCGCGTCGGCGAGGTAGCCGAAGATGAGCGCCCAGACCGTCGGGCTGACCGCGGCGTAGCCGAGCGCGACCACGACGTAGGCCGTCGTCCCGCTGACCCGGTAGGCGAACTCCTTGTGGAACGCGAGGTCCTTCTTGAAGTAGACCATCGCCGGATTCCGCAGCGCGAGGAAAATCGGGACCAGGGCGATGGCGCGGATGAGGTCCCGCGCGGCGGGCTCGCCGAACAGCGAGGCGAGCGACGGGGCCGCGAAGTAGAGAATCGAACTCATCAGCAGGCCGCGGAGGAGTTCGAGCGTGAACGTCGTGTTCAGGTACTCGTCCACGTCGTCGTCGACGCGCTGGATGAGCGCGGCGTCGATTCCGAGGTTCGTCAGGCTCAGAAGCGCCGAGATCGTGAGCAAGGCGATACCCATCAGCCCGATAGCCTCGGGGCCGAGCAACCGCGCGAGGACGATGAACATGACGACCTTCAGCACCCGGTCGAGGACGTTCATCGCCGACACCCACATCCCGCTTTTCACCGTCCGCTCTGCGAGGTCGCTGTCGTCGTCTCCGGGAACGAACCGGCGACGAATCGTCCGGACAACCGAGCGAATCTTATCTCTCATCGAACGCACCTCGCGGGTCGCCGCTTCGGCGGAGACCCGGCGTATTCACGAACGGTAACACTCGGCTACACATCGGCTCAGGAGCCGATTAATTATTGACTCGCTACTGGATTCCGGCGGGGTCGCGGTTCCCGCGGCCGCGAAAATTAGGCGCTGTTTGACGGAGGGGGAAACGAGCGGTCAAGCGCTGGGAGGCGAAGAGCGGCGAGACCGAGTCAGCGGTCCAAAGCCGTGTGGCAACTTTCCGCACATGCCGATGAGCGAGAGGGATATTCGTGCCGACACGGAATTTGAAAATCGCGGTGTTTTAGGGTGCTCGAAAAATGATAGGAATCTCATCTCAGAATGTTCGTGTGGCCTAAAAATAGCTTTACAAGCTCTGAATCGCCCGTATTTAGGCACCCCTAATAGCCCAGATTTATTACAAATGGGCACGTATCGACGAACGCCTATGAGCGCACAATCACTCGAACGGCAGACCCGAAACTACTTGAGCAACAACGTCCCGCAGATTCAGGAACACGGCGGGCACTTCGAAATCGAGGACGTGAACGACGAGACCGGCGAGGTCACCATCGCCATCGGCGGCGCGTGCTCCGGATGCGGCATCGCGCCGATGACGATGAAGGCCATCAAACAGCGCATTGCCGACGAAGTCGACGACGTCTCCGAGGTAACCGTGCGGCAGGCCAGCGGTCCGCGAGCAGCCGTGATGCCGTCGAAGACCGACGAGATGGAACAGATGGAAGAGTACGAGGACTACAACCCGCCGTTCTGAGCCAGTGGGTCGTCGACTTCCCTCCCCGTTTTTCTGACCCCGCGGCCCGGTGGAGACCGTGACGCGACCGCGACGCACTCGAATCGAGAGAGACGTCTCCGGTTCGAAGTGGACGAAGGACCAAGCGAGAGAGAGACAGCGGCAGCACCGGCGAACACCACGGAATCGACGGGACCGGCACCGGTGTCGGCGTGAAACGAGAAATCGGACTCCGTGCTGCTACCCGGACACGTAGTAGAGGTCGGCCGCGCCGTTCGCCATGACGCGGTTCACGTTGGGCTGGTTCTGGACGGCCGTGAGATTCGCCGCGGAGTACCGGAGTTCGCGGTACGCGACCACCTCACGATCGTAGTCGGTCTTCGAGACCATCAGATACCGCGGGCCGTCGTAGTAGCTCGGCAGGTCGGTGAGTGCCTCGTCCGGCGTCGTGAAGCCGAGCGCCGGCGTGGTTCGCTCGGGCAGCGCCTCGGCGAAGCGGTCGGGGTTCCCGCGGATACCTACGTATCGGATGTCCTCGTCGGACATCTCGAACGCGGTGTCGTACGCCCCCATCTGCTGGGCGGGGACGTGGTTCGAAGGGAGGTAGATGTACGGTGACGGGAACATCACCATGAGCGTGAGCCCGATGACGAGCGCCGTCGCGACGGGCGTGCCGGCCTTGACCGCCCGCCCGTACTTCGACCAGTAGCTCGTCCCCACGAGCCACTCGAACGCGTAGAACAGCCCGACGCTCCCGACGACGGTCGCGAGAATCATCGCGAAGCCGACGTGGCGGAAGAAGAAGTTCGTCTCCGAGATGACCCCGAGGAGGTGTGCGAAGAAGTACGGCACCAACACGACGAGGCTGAACGTCAGCGTCCGCAGGATGCTCCGGCCCTGAGCCGACAGCTGCGGGAGACGCCCGAACAGGACGCCGAGGAAGACGCCGAAGGTTATCAGGGCGTACACCGCGTTCACGAGGAACAGCTTCACGAACACGTCGAGGATGCCGCCGCCGACGGCGGTGACGGAACCGGTGCGCTGGGAGATGGCCGAGCCGGCCTCAGAGCTCCCCGAGAGAATTCCGAGCAACCCCTCGATGAACAGGCCGCCGGTCGAGAAACCGACGGTGTACTGCGTCAGCCAGTAGACGAAGGCCACGGTGAAGACGAGCGTCAGGCCGTACACCGGTCGCTGTTCGGCGACGGCGTCCGGGGTCCGCCAGCGCTGGACGAGTTGGATGGCCGCGGCGACGACGAACAACACGAGGTAGTTGACGGCGACCTGCAGGTGGTACGACACCAGCGCGACCGTCCCGATGGCGAACAGGACGGAGACGGGCGTGATGTGACCGCGCCACCGGCTCTCGACGGCGTCGGTGCCGGAGAACTGGTGCTTGAAGAAGAGGTACAGAAGCACCAGTCCGAGGAACGACGCCAGGGAATAGGGGAAGAACATGAGCTTGAACCCGTTGAGGTTCACCGGCAGGAACAACAGCGCCGAGAATACGGCGATGAGGACCGCCCGGCGGTCGGGGACGATGAGCGAGACGAGAAGCGGGACAAACACGAGGTAGACGACCGAGATGAAAAACACCACGAGCATCATCGCGGTGGTTATTTCGACGCCAAGGGCGGCGCTGAATATCCCAGCGGAGACGTGGCCGCTCGGGTAGACGATTTCGAGCGGCGTCAGCGTCTCCGAGGCGAGCGACTTCGCCCAGCCGAGGTGCGTCAACGAGTCGTTGAACCCGTAGAAGTAGTACTCCCGGACGAGCGGAAGGCTGAGACCGCGGCTATCGCGAGGGCTGCCAGACCCACGCCACCGACTGCGAACCGACTGTTCGGGGCGCGAACGACCACGACCAACGAGGTTAGTACCGCCACCGCCACGCCGACCCAGAAGACTGCCGGAGTCGACTGGTAAATCGAGACCTCGTACGCGCGCGCCGGCGACGCACGAGCGACGAGGATACCGACGGCTAGCGCGAGAAATCCGACGAGGAGGAGTGTTCTCGTGAGCCGCGAATCGCGTTGCTTCATCCCGTGAGAGAAGGCGAGTAGCGTAGTTTGTTATTGAGAATGTAATCGGTGTCTGCGGACGGTATGGACGTTCTTCCCCGCGTCTCGGGGGGTCAGCAACCAAAGAGTCGGGCGTCGAGGGGCCATCCGAGGCAGAGACCCGTTCGAACCTCGGTTCCAGTCGGTTCGACCGGTCTCGACGCTGTCTCCGGGACGTATAGGCGCGTGATAACAAAACCCGACGCACGCGGATATCGGGCAACGATGTTACTCACAGTAGTCACGCCACAGACCGCCGAGCGAACCGGACGCGAGGGTCTTCGATGACCGGCTTCGTCGGCGGCGCGCTCGACGCGGCGACGCTCGACGCCTGCGCGGCCGAACTCCACCACGAAGACTGGTACGAGTCGGCGACGCGGTCGACCGGCCGCTTCGGCGTCTCGGTCCTCCACCACGGCGCGAGAGACTCCAAGGGCTGTACCGTCTGGGAGGACGGCTCGCGCGTGGGGGCGATATACGGCGCGGTGACGAACCTCGACGAACTCGACCTCGACGCCGACGGACTGTTCGCCCGACTGTTCGAGGACCCGAACGCGCTCCTCCCCGAACTCGACGGCTCGTTCCTCGTCGTCGGCGTCGACGGCGACGACGAGCGCGTCGTGCTCGCCAGCGACAAACTCGGGACGCGACAGTGCTTCTACGTCGCGGGCGAGCCGTTCGCCTTCGGGACCGAGGTCGGTGCGCTGACGACCCTCCTCGACGACCCACAGGTAGACGAGCGCGCCATCAGCGACCTGCTCATGATCGGGCACGTCTGGGGCGACAAGACGCTCGTGCAGGGCGTGAAGTTCCTCCCCTCGGGTCCGTCCTCGACTACCGGGCCGACGCCGGCCCCGAAATCGAGGCGTACTGGCACCACACGTTCGAACAGAGCGCCGACGACTCCTACCTCGACGACCTCACCGAGGCCTATCAGGACGTCATCGCCGACATGGCCGACACGATAGACGGCGATATCGGCCTGTGGCTCTCCGGCGGCCTCGACAGCCGCTCGATGGCGGGCGAACTCAGCCGCTACCACGACCTCACGACCTACACCTACGACTCGAACCCCGCGAACGGGAGCAACCTCGAACTCGCCGCAAAGGTCTCCAAGGTGCTCGGCCTCGAAAACAGGCGCGTGCCCGTCGAGTCGAACGCGCTCGTCGACTCGCTCGACACGTCGGTCCAACTGACCAGCGGGATGGTCGGCCTCTCGACGTTCGTCAACCTCGCGAACGTGTTCAACATCGAGGACATGCCCGACGTGCTCATCGAGGGCTGCGGACAGGGCGGGATGATGGGCGACGGTATCGGCCGGGCCGCCGTCGAGGGAAGTAAATCCCCCGAAGCGGCGCTCTACCGCGCGAAACACCGCATCGACGTTGACGACGCCCGCCGGCTCCTCCGGACCGAGTTCGACCCGATGACGACCTACCGCGAGGAGGTTCGCAAGAGCGACCAGCCGGACCTCTACAGCACCGCGATGGACTGCTACTACCGCAACTACTTCCCGCGGTGCGACTTCGCCAGCAACCCCATCGCCGAGAGTCAGGCCGGCACGCGGGTCCCCTTCAGCGACACCGAGTTCCTCCGGGCCGTGACGCGGATGCCCCTCTCGCACCGCGTCGGCTCGATTCCGTTCACCAACGGGAAGATTCCCGCGGGGACGGCCTACCCGAAGGTCGAACTGGTCCGTCGCCTCGACAGCCGACTCGCGGACATTCCCTACGAGCGGACGAAGGTTCCGCCGGCGCGCCCGATGTGGCAACACGCCGCCGGCTTCGTCGTCGGTACCTCCGTCGACCGCATCCGCGAGCGCCTCGTCGGCGACGTGCACACCTACGGCGGCCGCTCGACCATCGGCGACTGGTACCGGACGAACCGCGCGCTCCGCGAGCGCATCGACGACCTGCTCGACTCCGCCTGCGAGCGCCCGTACTTCGACGCCGACGAGATTCGACGTCTCCAGCGCGAGGAACTCACGGGCGAGGCCGAGCACATGAGCGCCATCTCCGGCATCATCACCGGCGAACTCTGGGTCCGCAAATACATCGACCGCGAAGGCCGCGGCGTCGGTGAGGGTGCAGCGAGCGCGACGGAAGCCGAAGACGCGCCGCAACCGGCCGACTGAGGCTGGACGAGCCACTCAGCACGCTTTGCACGCTTTCTTTTTCGGTCGGACTATCGGACACGGAGCGCGTCAGAACGCTAGGAGACGGACGACGCGACGCGTGCTGGGGACCACCGACTGCGTTCCTCAGGCGGGGGTTTGGGCGGTGTTCTGGTCGAACAGCCGGCTAGCTGTTCGCTTGACGAACAGGTTGGAGGCGAGTGAACTCACGAAGTACCACACCATCCAAACTTGCATCGGTCCGACTAACCGCGCGCTCCAGATGATGCGGTCGGCTATCGGAATCACCGGCGCGGCCGTGACGATGGCTCCTGCGGGGTTCATCACGAACCACGAGAGCCAGAGGAAGACGGGCACCGTGATGAGCATCGACCACACGATCGGCCGGAGGTTGTTTTTCATCGTCCCGAGTTGGTCTCGCATCAGCTCCTGCTGACGCTCGGTGAGACGTTCCACGGCGGCATCGTCCCCGCGCTGCTTCGCGGTACTGAGTTTTTCTCGAATCCGTTGCATCTGCTCTCTCTGTGCGTCCATTCCGTCCTCGTCGAGGAACCGGCGACGGAAGCCCGTCGAGACGAGCGCAACCGCCGTCGCGAGAACGACGACGAGCAGCGGGAACGGAAGCACCCCGGCGAGCGGCCCGAGGACGAGGTCCATCGGACCAACAATCGCCGCTTTGATGGCTGGCACCTGATAGCCGGCCACGAGGGTGATTGCGCCCGCTCCGGCGAGTTTGTCGACCGGTCTCCACGCCGATTCGTCAGTCGTCGGGGCGGGCTGAGCGGTCGCGGCGCCGACCTCGATACCCGCGTCGGCGAGTGCGTCCCGAACGGCCGGCGGGTCGTCGACCACGAACACGTCGTCGGCGGGCACGAGCACGCCAGTCCTGAGCAGCCGACCCCACGTCCCAGCGTCGACAGCATCGCTCACAGCGTCGTACGTGACAGTTCCATCGCCGCGCTCAGCGTGCGCGAGGACGCTCGCGAGCGCCCGACCACCGATGTCGTCCCGCACCAGCGATTCGAGTGCAGTGTCGTCCATCCAGTAACTGTAGATGAGTTAACATTAAAAAGCTGACTCCGTTGACGACCGCCGAAGCGAACATCGAGAAGAGCGCGTCTCCGCGGGGTTTCAGAGAAAAGAGAGACTAGCCCCGACGCTACGCCGCCTCAGCGTACATCGCCACCAGCTCGTCCGCGTTCGACTGCCACGAGTAGCGCTCCTCGATGACCGCACGGTTCGTCCGGCCCATGCGGACTGCCTCCTCGGGGTTGGAGACGAGTCGCGCGAGCGCCCGGGCCAACTCCTCGGCGTCGCCCGGCGCGACGAGAATCCCGCGGTCGTCGGTGATGACCTCAGGGATGCTCCCGACGGGCGTGGTCACGATGGCGTTGCCGCCGGCCATGCCTTCGAGCATGGCGATTGGAAGCCCCTCCGCGTAGGTCGGGAGGACGAACACCGTCCCGCGGCTGATGAGGTCGCGCTTGTCCTCCTCGGAGAGGAATCCGAGGTACGAGACGTTGTCGTGGGCGGCGGCGACCGCCTCGGCGCGGTCGGCGTGGGGGCCGCGGCCGCCGATGCTCACCTCGAAGTCGAGACCGGGCGTGGATTCGAGTATCTCGACGGCGTTGAGGAACTCGCGGATACCCTTGCGCTCGATGAGGTTCGAGACGAAGACGAGGTGGACGGGGTCGGTCGGGTACGTCGGGTCGTACTCCGCGGGTTCGACGGCATTGGCCATGACGTGGACTTTCTCCTCGCCGGCGAGTCGGGAGACGAGGCCGCGCCAGTACTCCGAGAGGACGACCACGTCGTCGACGGCGTCGAAGACGAGCGACTGGAGTCGGCGGACGACCCGCGAGTCGGTGGCGAGGAAGTCGTCGAACGACGAGCCGTGGATGTGGAGGACGACGGGGACGCGCCAGACGTACTTCGAAAACAGGGCGAAGAACGCCGCGCGGTAGAACGAGTAGGTGTGCGACGAGTGGACGTGGACGATGTCCGGGCGTCGCTGGAAGGGAAACAGGGCGACGGCAATGAGCGACGAGAGGAGCATTCGCGCGGCGAGTTCGAGCCCCTCGCCCTTCGGCGCGGTGTAGCGCGTGTAGACGCGCACGTCCATCCGGTCTTCGAGGTACCGACGCTGTTCGGTGATGTATCGGTCGATGCCGCCGGTGCCTTTCGGGCCGACGATGAGGAGTGTTTGCTTGGGCTTCATGGGTTGGTTCTGGTGATTCTGCGGGTCGTGGTCGGGGAATCGCGGATTCCGATTTCGAGTCACGGGACGCGTCGAGGCGGGCGCGGGCGCGCGCCGGTCGATGCGCGAAAATTGGACGGTTCGGCGGTTAGTTATGGGTCGATTGACCGTCTTCGGGGGCGGACAGAAGCAGCGGGTGGGGCTTCGATTCCGCCGGCGGCGTGAGGTCAGCTAGTGGCGCAACGGCATCGACTACGCCGGGACGGTGTGTCGCGTCAGCGAGTCCACCGTCTCGACGGAGCCGTAGTTCAGCGCCACCTGGACGATGACATCGGTGAGGTTGACCTTGTCCGCGAGGAACGCGTCGCGCTTGTCGGCCCAGCGGGCCTTCGCGCTGTCGTCGGCGAGGAGTTCTTCGGCGCGAGCCATCACGTCGTCGAACGATTTGAGGTTGGAGATGAGCCCCTGCCGTTCGAGTTCGACGAAGTTGCCCATGTCGTCGTCGCCGACGAAGGAGTTCGACCGGATTGCTGGCGTCCCGAGGAGCGCCGCCTCGGTGACCATGGTCTGGGTGTCGGCGACGAGCAGGTTCGCCTCGGCGAGCACGTCGTGGACGAGCGCGGGATGGAAGTCGAACGGCCGGGTGTCGAGGTCACCGTCGCGGCGTTCCTCGCTCTCGTCGAGGACGAAGACAGTCGCGCGCTCGCCCAGCATCTCGATGAGTTCGCGGCGGCGCTCGGGGGTGAACCCGCCGTGGCCCACGTCGTGGTGCGAGCCGAACGCGTTGAACCGGACGACGACGAACTGCTCGTCGGGGTCGAGGCCGAGTTCGGCCCGGATGTCCACCGAAGGCTCGTACACGTCAGGGTGGAGGTACGCCGTCTCTTTGAACCCGCGGAACTGGTAGTGGTTGTCCGCGAGGTCCTTCCCGAAGGTGTGGGGCGTCAGAATCGCCTTGGCGAACGGCCGGGAGACGACGTGGTCCAACGAGGTCGGCTCGGAGTCGAGCAGGAGGACCACGGGCGTCCGCGAGACGGCCCCGGCGTGGGCCGCGTAGCCGCCCATCCCGAAGATGAGGTCGGGTTTGAACCGCCGCACGGCCCGGAAGATGTTGACGTAGTGGAACGGGAGCGACTTGAAAAGCGAGTACTTCGTCGTCCCGCAAGAGCCGTAAATCTCGTGCGGAAGGTCGTAGTACTCGAGGAGGTCCTTGGTACAGCCGTAGTCGCGGCCGAGGACGAGCACGTCGTGACCCATCGCCTGAAGCTCTCTGACGGCGTACTTGTAGAGGTGGACGTGTGCGGGCGTGTTGGTGAAGAACAGGTATCGCATACTCTCTGGCAGTTCCACGCGCCCCGCGGGAGTAGTTATACGGCGTCTACCCGCCGCCGCCACTCGAATCCACGCCGACTTCCGGCCGCGAAAATCGCCACGAGGCAGTTACAGTCGCCATAACAAAACCCGGACGAGCACTCGGGTTCCCTGACCGGGCGCTCGCGCGCCGTTTCGCCAAAATCGTGTTCGCATCGCCGTGGACGGACGCAGTCCACACTCGACGCGAACGGAACGTCCTCCAAGCCGACCCCCGATGCGCCCCACAAATCAGATGTCTCAGACGCCTATCCCCACTCTCACCCCGCGACGACGAACCGCCAGCACGGACCCGGCGACGGGCCGACCGACCGGGAGCGACCGCTGATGTTCCCGTGGGAACACGCCGCTGTCGGCTACATCCTCGTCTCGCTGTGGGCGCGAGCGACCGACCGAAAGCTCGACGGCTGGGCCGCGCTGGCGGTGCTGTTCGGAACGCAGTTCCCCGACCTCGTCGACAAGCCGCTGGCGTGGTCGTTCGGCATCCTCCCAAGCGGTATCTCAATGGCGCACTCGATTCTCGTCTCGGTTCCGGTCTCGATACTCGTCGTGGTCGTCGCGCGGCGCTACGGAGCGGCGACGGTCGGCGTCGCCTTCGCCCTCGGCTACCTCTCGCACATCCCCGCGGACCTGCTGTACAACGGCTTTTTCTTCGGGAACTACGACGTGATTCGGGCGTTCCTCTGGCCGCTGTCCCACGGCAGCGAGTCGTCGATGGGCGGCTTCTTCTCCCAGACGTGGTTCTACCTGCGCCGCTTCGTCGTCTTCCTCGGCCGACCCGAGGCGTGGGTGCTGGTCGCGTTCGAACTCGCGTTGCTCGGGAGCGCCGTCTGGCTCTGGCTCGGCGACGGCGCGCCCGGCGTGGAGCTTCTCAAGCGCTCCGTGACCGGAATCCGCCGCAGCGTTACGAAGTGACTGCGACCGGATTTCGGGCGGCAATCACTCCATAACAAAGCCCTCACCGAGACTGAATTTCGCTAAGGCAGGCAGACTCCCCGCCGACATGATATGAAATTCCAGATTTTCCAGTCGATTCGGCCGTCCGCCGAGTCGACACAGACAGTCGATGGAGCGCGACCGACGCGAGGTGGACGACGATGAGCGCCGAGGTGGGCGTTGAATCCCACGTCGACGACGGCGTCACCATCGGCTACGGTGACGGCGACGACCCGATCATCGGCGACCGAGCGCGGATCCGTGCCGGAACCATCATCTACGACGATGTGACCATCGGTGACGACTTCATCACCGGCCACAACGTCCTCGTACGCGAGCACACGACCATCGGCGACCAGGTGCTTCTCGGGACCGAGACGGTCGTCGACGGCACCACGACCATCGGGTCGCGCGTGAGCATCCAGACGAACGTCTACATCCCCACCAACACCCGCATCGGCGACGACGTGTTCGTCGGTCCGGGCGTGGTGATGACGAACGACCCCTACCCGGTCCGCGCCGACGCGGAACTGGTCGGGCCGATAATCGAGAACCACGCCTCTATCGGCGCGAACGCGACGCTTCTCCCCGGGGTGACAGTCGGTGAGGGCGCATTTGTCGCCGCCGGCGCGCTCGTCGTGAACGACGTGCCGCCGCGAACCCTCGCCGTGGGCGTCCCCGCCGTCCACCGCGAGCTACCGGAGCAACTGCGGGGAGAAAACAGGATACGACGATGAGTGCAGACCACATCTCAATCGCCGCGCCCCAGCTCGGGGCGGCGGAACGGGACCGAATCGCGGCCGTCCTCGAAAGCGGCATGATAGCCGACGGCCCCGAGGTTCGGGGCTTCGAGCGGGAGTTCGCCGACTACTGCGGGGCCGACCACGGCGTCGCCACCTCGAACGGGACGACGGCGCTCCACGCCGCGCTCTACGC
>NZ_JPES01000119.1:0-23806 GCF_000730175.1 Haloferax sp. ATB1
CCGCGGCTACGAGCGCCTCGTGGAGGCGGTCCTCGGCACGCGGTGTCTCGACGACGTGACGTTCGCGTATCCGAACGGCGCGCCCGAAGAAGAGGCCGCCATCGCCGAGACCGGTCTCGGCGTGTATCTCACGATGACCGGCTCGACCGCGCGCGAACACGGCCTCGTCCTCGGCGAACACCTGTTCCCGAGCGAGACGGTCCTGATGGAGAACGTCGCGGAGGCGACGCCTGCCGCGGAAACCGTCAAGCGGGCCATCGCGTCGCCCGAGTTAGAGACCGAACTGAAGGTCTGACCGCTGACCTACGCCGACGACTCGTTTTTCGCGTCCGCGTCGCCGCAGAACATCAGCGTCGAGAGCGTCTGCGCCTCGAAGCCGCCGTCGTCGGTGAGCGAGACGGTCGTGTTCGACGCGTTGCAGTCGAACTGCGATTTTTCGACGCTGACTGCCTCAGATACCTCGTCGCCCGAGTCGCTCCGCCGAGCGACGCGAAGCGTGACCTCGCGGACCTCGGTTAGCGACGCGCCGACCCGCGCGCCGGGTTCGAGACGGTATGCGCCGCCGAAGGCCACCGCGCCCGCGGGCGTCTCGTAGGCGAACTCGACGACTTCGGCCGCATCGGTCGGGTTCGCGACGGCGAGGCCGTGGGGCTTGACAGCCTCGGTCGGGAGCGACCCGTCGCCGAGCGCGACCGTGACCGCGTCGTCAGCCGCGACCACCCGAGGTCCGCAAGCCATCCGGGTGGACGCCCCGGAGACAGAGACACCGCCGTCACCGGGAGAGAACGCGGTCCACGACCGGTTGCAGTCGAAGACCTCGGAACCGACCGATTCGGTCGCCGCGGCGTCCGAGCCGATGTCGGTAACCGTCACCTCGTAGTCTGCGGGAACGCGAAGCGAGACGTTCACCATCGCGTCGTGGTCAAGTTCGTAGGTCTCTACGTGCCCCGCCCCGAGCGGGCGCGAAACGTCGATACGGGCGGTCCACGACTCGTCGGTCGGGTTTTCGAGGCGTACGTGGTGCGGCTTCAGCGTCCCGTCGTCGCTGGCGGGACCGTCGCCGACGACGGTCGTGAGGCGCTCGCCGGTCGCGACAGAGACGGCTTCCACCGGTTCGGGCGTCGGCGTCGGGTCGGGTGTCGATTCGGTCGTCGAGTTCCCGTCGTCAGCGTCGTCAGCGCTGTCGCCGGCACTCGCGATACAGCCCGTCAGCGCCGCCGCGAGGCCGGTTCCGGCTGCGGCGAGGAGGGTTCTTCGTTGCACGTCTCTCCCAACGCGTCGGGGTCACTTCCCCCTGTGTGTGCTCAAACGCGCCTTTGAGTCCAGACCGTCCCGAGGCTCACGAGGACGGCGAGGACGACGCCGACGAGGAGGACGAGCCCGCCGGGGCCGGCGAGGAAAGAGGAGACGAACTCCGCGACGCTCGGTTCGGGGGCGGCCGGTGCGGGCGCGGCGTACCGGACCTGCGGCCGTCGCGCGGTCCACAGCGCCTGCACGGCGACGCTTCCGACCAGCGTGACGCCCACGCCGGTGACGAGCGTCCGAAGCCCCGAGGAGAGCTTCGATTCGGTTCGCTCCGCGCCCGCGAAGAGAACGACTGCGGAGCGGGTCGGGCCGTAGACGGCCATCTCGCGGCCCTGCGCGGAGACCCACGTCGTCACGGGTTCTATCAACTCGGCGTCGACCAGTCGCTCGACGTGGTAGCTGACGGTCTGGAGCGTCGTGTCGAGTTCGTCGGCCAGTTCCGAGGCGGGGCACGGGTTGTCGTAGACGGCGGCGAGGAGTCGCCTCGCGGTGGCCGACGAGAGCGCCGACAGAACCTCGTCCGCGTCGGCGTCGTCGAGTTCGACGAGAAGCGGGCTTAGGGACCGGTCTCGAACCGATGCTGCAGCGGGTTTCAGTGGGAGCAACGAACTCACGGTCTCGGCCGTCGTTCTCACTCCGCGGGTAAAGAGACGGGCATGAGTCAAGCGCCCGTTTGACCCTCTCGTCCCCCGCGTGAGAACGTCTCTCCCGGAGTTAGTACATGCTAGCGATACGCCGATGGCCGCTGGCGGGGTAGTACGACCGTGAATCAGATTCGAACGAATCCCACGGAGGAACAGGTATGAACGGCGATGCGGTCCGGTACGAGAGCGACCACTTCAAGGCGACCGCCGGCTACGGTGCCCGAGAGCGGAACCTGCAACTCGTCTTCTTCGACGCGCAGTATCCCGAACCGGAATACCGGACCTGCGGCCGTCGCGCGGTCCACAGCGCCTGCACGGCGACGCTTCCGACCAGCGTGACGCCCACGCCGGTGACGAGCGTCCGAAGCCCCGAGGAGAGCTTCGATTCGGTTCGCTCCGCGCCCGCGAAGAGAACGACTGCGGAGCGGGTCGGGCCGTAGACGGCCATCTCGCGGCCCTGCGCGGAGACCCACGTCGTCACGGGTTCTATCAACTCGGCGTCGACCAGTCGCTCGACGTGGTAGCTGACGGTCTGGAGCGTCGTGTCGAGTTCGTCGGCCAGTTCCGAGGCGGGGCACGGGTTGTCGTAGACGGCGGCGAGGAGTCGCCTCGCGGTGGCCGACGAGAGCGCCGACAGAACCTCGTCCGCGTCGGCGTCGTCGAGTTCGACGAGAAGCGGGCTTAGGGACCGGTCTCGAACCGATGCTGCAGCGGGTTTCAGTGGGAGCAACGAACTCACGGTCTCGGCCGTCGTTCTCACTCCGCGGGTAAAGAGACGGGCATGAGTCAAGCGCCCGTTTGACCCTCTCGTCCCCCGCGTGAGAACGTCTCTCCCGGAGTTAGTACATGCTAGCGATACGCCGATGGCCGCTGGCGGGGTAGTACGACCGTGAATCAGATTCGAACGAATCCCACGGAGGAACAGGTATGAACGGCGATGCGGTCCGGTACGAGAGCGACCACTTCAAGGCGACCGCCGGCTACGGTGCCCGAGAGCGGAACCTGCAACTCGTCTTCTTCGACGCGCAGTATCCCGAACCGGAACAGACGACGGACGGCCTCCCGTCGATCGAGAGTCAGACGATGAGCGCGCTCGAACGCGTCGAAGCGGCCGTCGAACGCTCTGGAATCGACTTAGACGACGTGCTCCGGACTACGGTGTACACGACCGACCTCGACCGAATCGACGCCATCGAGTCGGCCTACGGCGCTTATTTCGACGACCGGAGACCGGCGATGACCGTCGTCGGCGTCTCCGAACTCCCGAACGACGCCGCCATCCAAATCGAGGCGACGGGTGTCAAACGATAGGTCGCGCACCCACTAATTCAATATAGCGAGATACAGTTTACAAGTCGCCCTTCGAACAGCGATTACGCTCCTCAGCGGAGCGAGTAAATGTTCGATTCGTACGTTTCACGCACTCTATCGCCCCAGTTGTGGGTGTACGTGTCGATGATGTCGCCGGCCACGTCGCCCCGGAGGTACTTGACGATACCGCGGTCGCCGGTGCGGTCCCGGAGGTGGGTCGTGAAGAAGTGCCGGAAGTAGTGCGGCGTGACGTTCTCTTCGCGGTCGCCACCCGACCGGTACCACCCGGCGTCGGCGGCGTGAGAGGTGACGACGTGGTGGACGGCGTCGGGTTCCAGTCGCCGGCCCCACCCAGATGCGGTGCCGACGAAAAGCGGTTCGGCCGGCGACGGCGAATCCGGCCGAATCGCTAGCCAACGCAAGAGGACGGCCTCCAACTCGTCGTCGACGGGGACGACTGTCGACCGTTTTCGCTTGTTCGAGGCGGTTCGCTCCTCGCCGTTGGTGACGCTCCCGACGCTCGGGTCGGCGGCGACGTATATCGACGGCCCGCGACCGTCGAGGGCGGCGCGAGTCGATACACCGGACAGGGGTGTATCCACCGACAACGACACGTCCCGAAGGTCGAGGTTGCATAGTTCGCCGACGCGCATCCCGGTCTTGAGGAGGGTGACCACCAGCGCATGGTCCAGCGGATGGGCGATTTCGCGGACGAACGCCCGCATCTGGGGAACCGAAAGCTCCCGTCGAGCGGGGTTGGTGTCGATGCGCTCGTCCATCTCCTCCATCACGAGGCTCATCGGGTTGGAGTCGAACGCGCCGACCTGGGCCATGTAGGCGTAAAACCGGTGGAGGTAGGAGGCGTACGTCGCCACCGTGCTCGGCGCGACGTCGCGGTTTCGCAGGGTGTGTATCCACGCCATGCAGTCGCGGTGGGTCGCGTCGTCGACCGACCGAGCGCTCCCGGAGGGGTTCCGCGAGGGGTCGCCGAGGAACGACTCGAACGCCCGGAGGACGCGCTCGTAGGCGGCGCGGGTCCGGTCGGTCTTCCCGTGATAGGTCATATCCTGGAGGAAGTAGCCGACCGGGTCCTCCGCGTCGGCGGGTCGCTCAGCGGCCATCGGACTCCGCCAGCGTGTAACCGCCGTGTCGCCCACTGTACACGACTCGGCCGCTCGATTGCAACTCCTGCAGTGTCGATTCGAGCCGGTCTTCGATGTCGTCGGTCAGCGCCGCAACGAGATCGTCCCACGACCGATGCGAATCGGCCGCGAGCGCCTCGATGATTCGGGCCTCGAACTGGTCGTTATTTTCACCATATCTTTCCTGATTTGAACCGCCGTTCTGGAGGCCTGTTTTCACCTCTTCAACCCCGGGGGTTGTGGCCGCTTCATCGCCCCTCGACGGAACGTCGAAATCACGCCGACCGGCCTGTACCATCGTTCTGACAAATTCGCTCTGACTCATCCCGAGTCGGTCCGCGTGGTCCTTCCAGATGGCCTTCTGGTGGGCCGGAAGATAGGTTTGCACCGTCGCGCGGTCGGCCTCGTCGCTCATGGACGGGTCGACACGGGGGTCGATATTCAATCTACCGGCACTGTCCAGAATAAGAGAAGTTATCCTGAGCAGTACAGGCGGATTTTTGGCGGTGAAATTGAGTTATCCTGAATACCGCAATCGTATTTTTGGCGATTTGCATGTAGTATTCGGGATATTAGAATCTCCCGGAGAACGCCGATTTCGGACGTTTCGAGCAAATCTGAGACTCGGCCCACTTCCCGTTGCTTTCGATAGGTCGAATTCTGCACAGATTCGTCTCTTTTATGAGATGGCAATCAATTTTTGGATGGCACTTCTCACGCCGTTTACCCCAGGAGTAGCGCATGGAAGAACTGCTCACACGAGTTTCGTCATTTCATCTCTAAGACTACTGAATTATTATATAATCCGGATAACGCTGGTTTGGTCTCTATTTTATTTCTCTCCGACAATCCATGAAATATTTTTGAGATAATTTCTGTCTATTATACCAGAAATATATTCGCGGGACGACGCATCACCTGTGCTCTCTCGAACGGGTAGATTTCGACCAGGAGTGACTCGGTATTTTCCTCGATTATCTCAGCTATCAACCTCTGCATATATGTCGTCGAACGGTCCTTCGTTTCTGAATAAATCTAGTTGCAATTATGATGGTGTTACCACGCAGAATTCTCTCGAGTGTTGTCTGCTTCGAACACAGAACCTCTTGGGTGACGCCGTTCCGAACCCACTGGAAGACGAACCCAATCGAGGTCTTTGCTGGCCCGATTCGTTCTCTTTTGACGCCTCCACAGGCCCCCGTCTTCGCGGTGAGCATAGTACGGGGGCTTTCCCCGGTCTCACTTCGAAACGGCGCTCAAGCGCGCTGTGGCCGTTCTGATGGCTCGCGTGAATCCCGGGGTTCGGTGGCTCTCTTTCGGTCGGATTCGAAAAAACCACTCGTTCGGCGCGGTGATCATTCGAGGAACTACCTCTTCGGCCGCCGACTCGTCCAAGCGGCCGTCTCGAAGTTCGGATGCGACACCGCACTCCGTCTGCACGACCGGACTCGCGGCCACGCCCCCCGCAACCGTTGTACTTCGGACTGCGATACGAACCACCCGAGCCGCGGGCGCAACGCGGTTGTCGCTCTGTGATGTTGAGCGGGCTCAACCACTATCGACTCTTGGGACTTCGATTTTCCGTGTCAGCATTCTCAGTCATCAACTCTCTCGATATCTCGGTCTCTCTGTCTGGTCGTCGCTTATCCGATTCGAGACTCGTATATCGCATCTCGCTATACACAATCTCGATTCTCAGATTAGACTGATTTCGGAAAATTCGGAGCCCGTCGAACTCGCCCGATTCGTGTCGAAGTCGCCGAGACGGCCGAACGCCGACGATTTCACCCGGCGCGCTACGCTTCGACTCGCTCTATCAGTTCGGGGGCGTCGTTGGCGGGGCTGTTCACCCGGGTTGAGACGGGGTACGCCATGAGTTCGTCGTCGGGGTAGGTGTCGAGGAGCGCGGCCGCCTCGTCGGGGTCGCCGTGGAGCCACGTCTCTTCTTCCTCGGGCGCGAGGACGACCGCCATCCGGTGGTGTAGCTCGGAGATGAGGTCGTTCGGCTCGGTCGTGACGATGGTGAACGTCTTAAGCGGTTCCTGTTCGCGCGAGGGGCCGCCGCTTCCGAAGTCGCCGAGACCGGTCTGTTTCGTCGAGGGCGTCCACCGCTCCCAGAGGCCGGCCATGGCGAACGGGCGGTCGTCCTCGAAGGCGACGCGGTAGGGCTGTTTGTTCCCGCCGCGGTCGACCCACTCGTAGAAGCCGTCCGAGGGGACGAGACACCGGCGGGCCTCGTAGGCGTCGGCGAAACTCCGCTTCTCGCGGACGGTCTCTGCGCGGGCGTTGATTCGGTCGTTGCCGACGCTGGCGCTGTCGGCCCACGAGGGGACGAGTCCCCATTTCAGGAAGCGGAACTCGTCGTCCGCTTCGTTTGTTACGACCGGGAGTTCCTGGCCGGGCGCGCAGTTGTACCGCGCCGAAAGCGGGCGCGTCGGCGTCGCGTCGAACCGCGTTTCGAGTTCTTCGGGTGGAGTAAACAGCGTGTAGCGGCCGCACATACCTCCGGCTTCGCGCTCTGCGGGTAAAACGCCCGCGGCGGGGGAAGTGCTGGAGTACGCCGGGTGCGTGGCCGTCGGCTCACGACGACGCATTTAGGGTCGCCGACGCCCCCCTGTCGGACATGCGAATCGAGAACAGCTTCATCCCCGTCCGCGGCGTGGGCGAGCGGACGGAGCGGAACCTCTGGCGGGCCGGGTCGACCCACTGGGACGAGTTCGACGCCTCGCTCGTCGGCGCGAAGACGGGCGACCGAATCGAGACGTTCATCGCCGACGCGTACACCCACCTCGATGACGGTAACTCGCGGTTCTTCGACGACTGCTTCCCCTCGGGCGAGCGCTGGCGACTGTACGAGAACTTCCGCGACGAGACGTGCTTTTTCGACATCGAGACGACCGGGCTCTCGCCCGAGCGCGACTCGGTGACGACTGTCTCGTTCTACCAGGACGGCGAGACCACGACGCTCGTCAGCGGGGAGGACCTGACCGCCGACGCCCTTCGCGAGCAGTTCGCCGACGCGAAACTCGTCGCGACGTTCAACGGCGCGCGCTTCGACGTGCCGTTCCTCGAGACCTCGTTCGACGTCTCCATCGACGTGCCGCACGTCGATTTGATGTATCCGTGCCGGACGCTCGACCTCACCGGCGGGCTGAAGCAAATCGAGAAGGACGTGGGTATCGACCGCGACCGCCCGGACATCTCCGGCCGCGACGCCGTCCGCCTCTGGCGCGAATACGAGCGCGGCGACCAGTCGTCGCTCGACACGCTCGTGTCGTACAACCGCGAGGACGCAGTCAACCTCGAACGCCTCATGGAGACGGTCACCGGCCGCCTCCACGACCGCGCCTGCGAGGGGCTCGACGCCGAACTCGCCTGAATCGTCGCCGAGGCGTGTTCGCAGCCGTATTCGGTGAGGGCCAACGACTCGCGGGGCGTGCCGGAACCCCGCGCTTTTTTCATCCCCCGAAGCGACGCGCCGCACATGACCGACGACCCCGACGCCGACCCCGAGGCGGACGAATCCGCCGATTCGACACCGCCGGCTGACGACGCGACCGAACCGTCCGACGGCGACGAGCCGGTCGACACCGACGCGACCGTCGAAGCGGCGGACGGCGGCACCGACGAGCCTGAAAACGGCAACGGTAACGGCGACGAGACCGTGCCGCACGTCGAACTCGACCTCTACGAACTCTCCGTCCGCGTCAGCGGGCAGTCGAGCGACGAACTCGACGACGTGGAAGCGTCGGCGACCCGCCTCATGGACTACCTCGTCGACCACGCGAAAGAGCTGGAAGACCAGCCCGATAGCCGCGGGTTGAGCTAACACCGGCCCGCGACCCGCTCCGGTTTTGGCAAACCTAAAAGTTCAAGAGCGACCGTCAATAACCCCGTCCAATGACCGAGTACACCTTCGACGACCTCGCGGTCGTGATGGGGACGTACAACGAAGAACAGGCCATTGGGTCCGTTCTGGCGGACATCGACCGGATTACCGACGGGCGTGCCGAGGTCGTCTGCGTCGATGGCTCCGACGACCGGACGCCCGAAATCGCCCGGAAGATGGGCGCGCGCGTCATCGAACAGGAACCGCAGGGGTACGGTGTCGCGGTCGAGGCCGCGGTGCTCGCGCCCGACCGGCCGGTCGTCGTCACCACCGACTGCGACGACACCTATCCGATGGAGTATCTGCCGAAGTTCCTCGACCTCATCAACGACGGCTACGACGTGGTTTCCGGCGACCGAATCACGAAGGGCGCTGAGACGATGCCCCGACTCAACCGCGCGGGGAACATCGCGTTCGCCCGCCTCGCAAGCTTCCTCATGGGCGCGACCGTCCACGACACGACCACCGGGATGCGGGCGTACCGCAGGGAACTCCTCCACGACATCGAGTGGACCGAGAACACCGGGCTGTCGGCCGAACTCCTCATCCGCCCCGCGATGCGCGGCTACAAAATCGCCGAGGTGCCAATCCCCTACCGCGAGCGCGCCGGCGAGACGAAACTCGACCCCTTCGCCGGCGGCGCGGCCATCGGGAAGTCCATCGTCAAAGTCTGTCTGGAAGAGCGGCTTCGGTTCTGAGCCGCCGCTTCCCTCGCTTCTTCCTTCCGGCCCGATTCCGCACTGACGACCCGCACGGTCGTGCGCATCGATACCAAACCGCATATCGCTCATAGGTGGCTCGGTCGAATATCCGGCATGGCTTCGACCACGAACCGCCGTCGGTTCCTCGCGCTCGGCGTCGGTGCCGCCTTGGCCCGGCTGTCTCGGGAGCGACCCCCCGGTCGCGGACGACGACACGGGAGCCGATGACGCGTCCGAGTCCGCCGAACCCACCGAGTCTACCGCGGGCGAGGACTCGGGTCCGTTCGAGCTTCCGGTCCCCGAGGACGAACTGCGCCGAGGCGCGCCGAGAGACGCCATTCCGGCCATCACCGCTCCCGTCTTCGCCGACGACTGGACCGGCTTCGAAGCGGTTGACGCGACGCTCGACGACGGCGACGAGGTCGTCGGCGTCGAACTTGATGGGGTCGCCCGCGCCTACCCGCTCGCTGTCCTCAACTGGCACGAAATCGTCAACGACGACTTCGACGGCCGGCCCGTGGTCGTGACCTACTGTCCGCTGTGCGGAAGCGCCGTCGTCGCCGACAGGCTCGCCGGCGGCGAACCGACCTACTTCGGCGTCTCGGGCCTCCTCTGGATGTCCGACCTCGTGATGTACGACGACCGGACGAACTCGCTGTGGAGTCAGGTGCTCGCGACCGCGATTCGCGGGGAACTGACCGGGGAGACGCTGTCGCTCCTCCCCTCAACTATCTCCACGTGGGGCGAGTGGCGGGCGGCCCACCCCGAGACCGAGGTGTTGGTTCCGCCGCCCGTCTCGGGGACGATTCGCGGGCAGCAGACCCGCCGGTACGACGTGAATCCCTACACGAGCTATCAGCAGTCGAGCGACATCGGTATCGGCTTCAACGACGCGGCGGACGACCGACTTCATCCGAAAACGTCGGTCGTCGGCGTCGCAGTCGATGGTGTCGCCCGCGCTTACCCGCTCGACGCGGTGGAGCGCGCGGGCGTCGTCAACGACATCGTGGGCGACCTTCCGGTCGTCGTGGCGGCCTCCGCCGAGGGGAGTCTCGTCGCCTACGTTCGCCGGGTCGACGGCGAGACCGTCGAGTTCGACCGCGATGGGTCGGCGCTCGTCGCCGCCGGGTCGCGCTGGAACCTCCTCACCGGTCGGGCGCTCGACGGCCCCCACGAAAGTGCAGTCCTGACCCGAGCAAACGACCGTTCGCCGATGTTCTGGTTCGCGTGGGCCGACTTCAACCCGGAGACGGAGATATACGGGGGAGGGAACGCGACTGGCGAGCAGGAATAGTCGTTCGCGCGACGAGCGCGCGTGGTTCGAGGGCGATACGCGGAGAAACGGAGGTTCGGTCGTTCGGGCGGCGGTTACGACGAGTTCAGGATGTCGCGGACGCGCCGGGGTTCGCCGGAGAGGGAGGGCTCCTTCTCGACGATTTTCAGCACCTCGTGGTCGGTCACGTCGGGGTAGGACTTCCCGATGGCCTCCTCGATGAGGTCCTTTTCGAGGCGGAACTCCGTTCCCTCGTAGACCACGTCTACGCCGTCGTCGTCGAAAGAGAGAATCGTCATACCTCTCTTTGTTTCCCGCGAGTAGTTAAATACACGTCGTCACCGGGAAACCGGTGTCCTCCACCGTGTCTGACGGTCGTCTTGCGGACGGTTTATTACGGCACGGGTGTTGGTTCGGAGCGTGTCACTGGGTACGGACCCGCTCGATGCGCTCGAAATTCCCGACGGGACGACGGTCGAGGAACACGACCTCGTCACCGACGGCGACGTCGTCGTCGGCGGGCAGAGCACCGTCGAGTTCGGCGTCCGCGGACGGAACGTCCTCGCGGGCGAGCGCGTCACCTTCGGCGGCGACATCGAGGCCGAGGCCGACTGCCGACTCGACATGCTCGACGACGTGGCCGGTAACGTCCTCGTCGGCAACGACGCCTACCTCGGCGAGCGCGTCCACATCGCCGGCCGCCTGATGGTCTCGGGCGACCTCGACATCGGCGACGACGTCGACATCGAAGAGGGGTTCGAGGCCAACGGCTGGATCGTCATCCGCAACCCGATTCCGACGCTCGTGTTCTACTTCATCGTCCTCTCGCAACTCCTCCGACTCGGCGAGGACGAGGCGGCCGACGAACTCGCCGAGACGCTCTCGGGCGAGTCGCCGCACGACCCGCTTGTGATTCCCCGGAACGCCACCGTCTCAGACGACGCGTGGCGCGTCTCGACGCCCGCCCACGTCGGCTCCGGCTGTCGAATCCACGGCAACATCCGCGCGAAGTCCATCGACCTCGCCGAGGACAACAACGTCTTCGGGAGCCTCCGCGCCCGCGACGACATCGTCGTCGGGAGCGGGACGCGCATTCACGGCGACGTCACCACCCGAAACGGCGAGGTCCGCATCCACGAGGACGCGCGCGTCCTCGGCGACGTGTCCTGTAACGACCTCGTGCTCGAAGCGGGCGCGCACGTCGACGGCACGATGCGCGCCCGCGGCGAGATGCGCATCCACCGCGACAACCTCCCGCGCGAGGCCGAGTAACCGATTCCGAATCCGAATCCGACCGAGTGACTGCGACCCCCGTGCGTAGCGATAGCAACAGTCGCCGTTTGTGCTTACCCAACGATTAATCCCTCAGGTGGAGAGTGTCGTCTATGGACAATCGACTGAAACTTCTCTCGGTCGCCCTCCTCGTCCTCCTCGCCGGGTGTACCGGCGGTGCGGCGGACGGCGGCGCCGGCGGGTCTGAGAGCGTGTCGCTCGCCGCCGATACCGGCGGTTCCGCCGAGGCCGAACAGGCGGGCGGCGACGACCTCCCGCAAGCCCAGCAGCGGGCGGTCATCAAGAACGGGCAGATAGAACTGACCGTCGACGAGTTCAACGAGTCGCGCGATGCGGTCGAATCGACCGCCGAATCCTACGGCGGCTACGTCAGCGACTCCAACGAGTACGTCAACCGCCGGAGCGGCGGCACCTACCGCTCGGGTCAACTCGTCGTGCGCGTCCCCTCCGAGGACTTCTCGGCGTTCATGACCGACATGAAAGGCCTCGGCGAGGTCGAACGCGTCGAGACGGACTCGAAGGACGTGACCGACCAACTGGTCGACATCGAAGCGCGGTTGAGCAACCTCCGCGCCCAGCGCGACCGCCTCCGCGAACTCTACGAGTCGGCTAACACGACCGAGGACGTGCTCGCGGTCGAAGAGCGCCTGACCGAGGTCCAGACCGAAATCGAGCGACTCGAAGCCCAGAAGCAGTCGCTCGAAGACCGGGTCGCCCTCTCGACCGTCCGCGTTTCGCTGTCGGAGCGGCCGCCCGGCCCGGCGCAGTGGTACGACACGCCGGTCCTACAGGCGTTCTCCGAGTCGATTAACGGTGCGTTCGTCGCCCTCCGGGCGCTCGTCGTCGCCGTCGCCTACGCGGTCCCGTACCTCGTCGTCTTCGGCGGCCTCCTCGCGATTCTCGGGAGCGGGGTGGTGCTCGCCGGCCGCGCCGCATTTAGGCGACTGACTGACTAACGCCCCGACGCCTCTTTTCGTCGCTCGCGTCCCCTCGCACGCGAGCGTTTTTCCGCGTCCGTCACCATCGTCGAGCCATGCTCTCTCTCGCGTTAGCCGGCAAGCCGAACGCCGGCAAATCGACGTTCTACACGGCCTCGACGCTCGCCGAGGTCGACGTGGCGAACTACCCCTTCACGACCATCGACGCGAACCGCGGCGTCACGCACGCTCGCACCCGCTGTCCCTGCCTCGACCGCGACGAGCGCTGCGGCAACTGCGAGGACGGCATCCGTTACGTCGCCGTCGAACTCGTCGACGTAGCCGGACTCGTCCCCGGCGCGCACGAGGGCCGCGGCCTCGGCAATCAGTTCCTCGACGAGCTGACGAACGCGGACGCCATCGTCAACGTCGTGGACGCCTCTGGGGGAACGAACGCCGAGGGCGAACCCGTCGAAGTCGGGAGCTTCGACCCCGTCGAGGAGGTCGACTTCATCGAGGAGGAACTCGAACAGTGGCTCGCGGGCATCGTCCACAAGAACTGGGAGTCCGTGGTCCGCAAGTCGCGGTCACCCGACTTCGACATGGACGACGCGCTTTCGGACCTCCTGACGGGCGTCGGCGCGAGCGAGTACGACATCGCCGCCGTCTTGCGGGACCTCGACTACTCGCCGAACCCCCAAGATTGGGCGACGAGGACCGCGTCGAACTCGCCCGCGCGATTCGCCAGCGGACCAAGCCCATCGTCCTCGTCGCCAACAAGGTCGACATCGCGCCCCCGGAGAACCTCGAACGACTCGCCGAGACCGGAAAACCCGTCATCGCTGCGACCGCGGACGGCGAACTCGCCCTTCGGCGGGCCCGCGAGGCGGGCATCATCGACTACCACCCCGGCGACGACGACTTCGACCTCGTCGGCGACGTGAGCGGCGCACAGGAGAAGGGCCTCGAACGAATCCGCGACCTGATGGGCGAACACGGCGGCACCGGCACGCAGGAAGCCATCGACACCGCGGTCTACGATGTGCTCGACCAAATCACGGTCTACCCGGTCCAAAACGAATCGAAATGGACCGACGGCACGGGCAACGTCCTCCCCGATGCCTTCCTCCTCCCTCGGGGGTCGACCCCGCGGGACCTCGCGTACGCGGTCCACTCCGACATCGGCGACGGCTACCTCCACGCGGTCGACGCGCGAGCGAAACGCCGTATCGCCGAAGACCAGGAACTCGAAGAGGGCGACGTCATCAAAATCGTCTCGACGGCGAAGTAGCTGTCAGCGGTTCATCTTTTTGTGGCACCGTTGAAACCCTCACACAGAGACTGGAAGCGCATGACACATACGGGGTGAGTCCAGCACAACTTTGAGAACTTGTTGTCTCTGTCAAAAATATCAAATGTTATTGTATTTAAAAAATGCAAGAATTATCTATTGGAATAAATACTGCCATGCGGCTGATTGGGCCTGATTTTTAGTTGATACATTGGATTTAATACTGAACCTTGTTAACACACGTTTATGTCAGGAGAGATGGGGATTGATGAGCTTCAGTCTGAACTCGCCACATTAAATGACAACGAAAAGGTGTTAGGAAATGTCTCATATTATTGGACTAGCTGGTGGAAAGAAGTTCTATTTGGGATTTTGACCACACCGGTGCTGATAGGTTTTGTTGTGCTTTTTTTTAACTTGGAGAGCAAAGAATAAAAGCGGTTGCGTAGTCACCAATCAACGAGTGATTCACACAAAAGCAGGATTATTGAGTGCTAGAACAAACGAAGTAAGGATGAAAGATATCCGTAGTATCTCTACGTTCGAAGGTCTGATTAGCGGGGGAGTGAGGCTGGAAACCGGGGGTGGGAATATCGATATTGGAGTACGGAATGTCCGCGAGATGGTGGAGGTTATCCGCAGTCAGAAGAATAAATACGAATAAATAGCGTTTATTCATTTGTGGTCTGATATATTCGAACAGTCGGATCTCAGGTACTGATATCCATTCAGATTTGTATTGAGATTAACTATCCTGCAATGGGTTGAATTGCGCCCTGTATTCAGCACTCCTACTTAAACTCATCACCAATAAGAGGGTTCCAACAAGGTCAATTCATCAAAAATATGACATTTCAACAGAGGTTTTTGTCCATTCTTGTTGCTCTCAAGTGGTCAGAAACCCGTCTGCTACGCCACACGTAAATCGAATTTCGCTATACAAAATTGGATAGATACGGTTCACTGATAGTAACCGAACACGGAGCCGCGCCGCCAGTTCGGCTGTCGCGCGGCTCACGCGTCGAGATTCGCGGCGGAAAACAGAATTCGTCGCGGCGGCTCAGAGGTCCTTGGCGACGCGAAGTTCCGTGTCGGTGACCGTCTCGACGGAGTCGGCCGGAACCTCGATGTCGTCGCCGTCGGCGTCGCCGAAACCGAGGCCCTGCAGGACCGCTTCAGCGAGGTCCGGGTCGGGTTCGACGTACGCGATTTGGGCGTCCGTGTCGACTTCGGTCACGATTCCGATCTGTTCGGCTTCCTCGTCCATGAGGAACTTCCCTTCGTCGGCGGTCGAGAGCACTGACATCCGCCCAATCGTTACTTCCGAGTGACATAATAAGCTACGGCCCCGTACGAACGCTGATACTCCTCGCCCGCGTACGAGGTGCATGACAATTGGTTCACAGGTCTCCGAGACCGACGCTCGTCGGCTCCCGCTGTCCGAGACGCGGGTGCTTCTCGGCGTCGGACTGGCGATTGCCCTCGTCGCCGGACTCGTTTTCCGCGTCGTCGGCCAACTCGTGTTAGTGCCTTCCCGCCCGCTGGTTACGGCCGCGGTGTTCGCGCTGACGGTGCCCGTGATGTGGGCGCTCGCAGTCGGCATCTTCCGGTGGCGCGGGCTCTCCGGGGGCGCGAAACGCGAGGCCGCGGCGTTGCTCGTCGTCCCCGGCATGCTCGTCGACGCGGTTTCGACGGCGCTGTTCTCGGTCGTCTACCCGAACATGGGCCTCGAAGCCGCGGGGCTCTTCGGGGGGCTGTTGCTCTTGGCGTACGCGACGGTGCTGGTCGCGGGATTCGTCGGTCGGTGACCCGATTCAGGCTGACGATTCCATCGTTAAGCCGCCGCTCGGCGACGGTGCAGCTCTCCTTTCTTCTCTCCTCAGCCACGCGCGACGACGTGAAAAATAGGACGCGAAGCGACGGTCCGACTCCGACTTGTCAGTCGGAGTTCGACGAGGAGCCGAAAGCGGTCGGGACGCTCACGTCGGCGTGTTGCGAGAGGTAGTACGCGAGCGCGAACAGCGCGACGACGCCGATACCGAGGAGCGCCAGCGAGCCCACGCCGTAGCCGCTGGCGAGGAACAGTCCCGTCGCGACGGCGCCGCAGAGCACGGCGTACGGAATCTGCGTGTTCACGTGGTCGACGTGGTCCGCGCCGGCGAACATCGACGAGAGAACCGTCGTGTCGCTGATGGGCGAACAGTGGTCACCGAACAGCGAGCCGGTGAGAATCGCCCCGATGGCACCGGGAAGCGGCGCGCCGAGCTGGTAGGCCAGCGGGACCGCGACGGGGAACATGATACCCATCGTCCCCCACGACGTGCCTATCGAGAACGAGATGATGGCCGCGGCGAGGAAGACCACCGCGGGTAGGAGTTCGGGCGTGATGACACCCTGGGCGACGCTGACGACGAACGGACCCACGCCGAGCGCCTCGCTGACGCTCCCGATGGTCCACGCCAGCGAGAGGACGGCCACGGGGAACATGACCATCTTGAAGCCCTCGAAGATGGCGTCGCTGACGGCTTCGAGTTCGACGCGGGCGTGGCCGACGAGGATGGTGAGCAGCAGCGCGCACGCCGAGAAGACGCCCCAGAGGATGGCGTCGGCGGTGGCCGCGTCCTTCAGCGCCTCGACGGGTGCCTGCCCGGGCCAGCCGCCGGAGTACAGCAGGCCGAAGCCGGTGACGGCGACGAGCGTGACGATGGGCGCGGCGAAGTACCACCAGCGCGAATCGACGTAGTCGGGCGTGACGATGTCCTCTTCGCGCGTCTCGATGAGGGGGTCGGCGTCGTCACCGAGAACCTTCCCCTCTTCTTTCGCGCGGCGCTCGGCGCGCTTCATCGGCCCGAAGTCCCAGTCCATCACGACGAGGATGAACACGAGGACGACCGCGAGCAGGCTGTAGAAGCGGAACGGGATGCTCTGGAGGAACACCACGAAGGCGCTCTGGTCGATGCCGAGCGAGGCGAACTGCTCGCGGATGAGGCCGACCTCGAAGCCGACCCACGTCGAGACGACGGCGACGCTCACCACGGGCGAGGTGGTCGAATCGAGCAGGTACGCGAGCTTCTCGCGGCTAATGTCGAACTTGTCGGTGATGGGCCGCATCACCGAGCCCGTAATCATCGTGCTCGCGTAGGAGTCGACGAAGATGAGCATCCCGAGGACGCTCGTCCCCAACGCGGCCTGTTTCCGGGTCTTGATTCGGGCGATGATGCGCTGTGCGAGCGCGTTCATCCCGCCCGAGAGGAATATCATCCCGAGCATCGCACCCGAGAGGAACGTAAACAGGAGGAGTTTGCTGTTGAACGACTCGGTCACGTTGTTGATGACCAACTGGAGGGAGTACGCCGCCCCGCCGATGGGGTTCCATCCCACCAGGATGGTCGCACCGATCCAGATGCCGGTGAAAAGCGAGAGGAGCACCTGCCGACTGAGCAGCGTCAGCACGATTGCGAAGAGCGCCGGCAGCAGGCTGATGACTCCCTGCGTCTCTGCGGGCATGACAAACGTTTCGTCACCGGCTCCCGAATTTAAGGGTTTTCACTTCGAGACCCGAGAATAAGACGTATCGGATGCCGTGAGTTGCCGTAGTTCGGTCGACGAATCGGGTGGTTTCGGACGCTTGAGTATCTCAGACGACCGCGTCGTACGCCTCGCCCATTATCTCGATAGCCTCGCGGAGCGACTCGGTGTCGGTCGCGTACGACAGGCGGGCGTAGCCGTAGCCGTGCTCGCCGAACGCCTCGCCGGGAACGATAATCACGCCGCGGTCGATGCACTCGTCGACGAACCCCTCGGGCACCTCGGGCATGACGTAGAACGCGCCGCCCGGCGACGGGACGGTGAGGCCGATGTCCTCCAACCCCTCGACGACGAGGTCGCGGCGCTCGCGGAACGTCTCGGTCATCTCCTCGATGCGGTCCTGCGGGCCGCTAAGGGCGGCTTCGGCCGCGAACTGCGCCGGCGCGGAGGCGCACGCCTGCACGTACTGGTGGACGCGGAGCATGCGCTCGACCCGGCGGGTGGAGCCGTACACCCACCCGAGCCGCCAGCCGGTCATCGAAAAGAGCTTCGAGGCCGAGTTGACGACGACGACGTTGTCGGTCTCGGCGAACTCGATAGGAGAGCGGTGTTCGCCCTCGAAGACCGTGTACTCGTACACCTCGTCGGAGATGCAGAGCACGTCGTGCTCGTCGGCGATGCGGGCGAACTCGGCAATATCGTCGGGCGGCGACACCGCGCCCGTCGGGTTGCCGGGGCTGTTGACGACGAACGCTGCGGTGTCCTCGGTGATGGCCTCTTCGACCGCCGCGGGGTCGAGCGTCAGGTCGTCGCGGAGGGGGACCGGAACCGGTTCACCGCCGGCGAGTTTGGTGAGCGCGTCGTAGGAGACGAAGCCGGGGTCCGGAATGACGACCTCGTCGCCCTCGTTCACGTGCGCCTCGATGGCGATGTGGAGCGCTTCGCTGCCTCCCGCGGTGGCGATGACGTCGTCGGGGTCGAGGTCGACGCCCTGGTCGCGGCGGTGCTTCTCGGCGATGGCCTCGCGCAGGCTCGGGAGGCCCTTGTTCCCCGTGTAGCCGTCCGCCTCACCGGCCTCGATGGCCTCGACGGCCGCCCGTCGCGCGTGGTCCGGGGCCGGGAAGTCTGGCTGGCCCAGTCCGAGATTGATAGCGTCTTCGCCAGCCGCCTCGAACACCTTGCGAATGCCGCTGATGGAGATGCGCTCCACCCGGTCGGAGAAGTGCGTCATATCCTATCCGGTGTCCCCGTTCGGGATAGTTCTTCCCACGCACGGTCGCCGCCGACCCGTTGAATCCGTGACGTGACCGACGGACAGTAACGGATTTTACTGCCGCTATCTTGGAGATGATGATTCAGAAAGACCGACCGTCTCAACCCCGAGAGTGGCCGTAGAATTCAGATTCATCGGTTATCGAGCGTCATCTACCGCGTCTATCGTTACCGGGTACGCGCCCCGAATAAGGCGCTAATTCGTAACGAGGGCAATGACAGAGGCACCACGCTCGACTTCGATTAGCCGTAGACGATTCCTGCAGGGGTCCGGCCTCGCCGCGACCGCCGGCCTCGCGGGCTGTCTCGGCGGGTCCGGCGGAAGCGGGCTGGACGAACTCAACGTCGCCTACATGCCCATCTACCCGGACATGCAGTACTTCGTGATGGAAGAAGAGGGGCTGTTCGACGAGCTTTCGGTCTCGGTTTCGGGCAAGAAGTTCTCCGATGGGCCGAGCATCGTGCAGGCGTCGGCGACGGGCGACTTCGACGTGATGATGTTCGGCATCGTCCCGGCGATGATTGTGATGGACAAGGGTATTCCCGCGAAAATCACCGCGGCGAACATCAAAAACGCGATGGAGATTCTCGCAACCGACGACTTCGCCGCGCTGTGGGAGGAACACGGGAAAGACGCCTTCGCCGAGTTCGAGGCGCAGAAGGGCCGCAAGTTCACCTTCGGAACCTTCCCGCCGGGGTCGGTTCCGGACATCCTGCTTCGCTACTGGATTCAGAACACGCTCGGGCTCGACCCCGAGAAGGACGTGAACATCAAGGGTCTCGGCGGCGCGGCCGCGGTCCAGCAGGCGCTCCTCTCGAACAACGTCGACGGCACGAGCATCATGGAGCCCGTGCCGACGGTCATCGACGCTAACGACGCGCCGTTCCAGCCCATCGCGTGGGCGGGCGACTTCATGCCCGGCCAGCCCGCGGCGGTCACGCTCATGCACGACCGCCTCCGGCAGGACAACCGCGACCTCGCCACCGAGTTCGTCGAACTCCACCAGCAGGCGACGAACTTCGTCGCCGATAACCCCGACACGGCCGCCCAGCACGCGAGTTCGGTCATCGGCGAGAGCGCGCTCCCGGTCGAGACCGCTCGCGCGGCGCTCGACTCCCCCGCGTCGGACTTCATCACCGACCCCCACGATATCGAAGGCGGCGCTGAAATCTTCGCCGACTACGCCCAGACGCTCGGGAAGACGGAAGCGCAGTTAACCGTCGACGAGATGTTCGATTACGGTATCTACGACTCGCTATGAGCAACGACGAAGTCGGCAGCGGCGTCGCCCTCTCGGAGACCGAGGCGGACGAGCGACTGCTCGACCGGCTCGCGGGGTTCTCCGCGGAACAGACGGGGCTCGCAGTCGCCGGCTTCGCGGGCTTTCTCGCCGTCTGGTACGTCGCCGCGCTGTTCCAGCCGACGTATCTCCTCCCTTCGCCCGTCGAGGTGCTGGCGGCGTTCGTCGTCGAACTCACCGCGCCGGCGTCGCTTTCGATTCCCTTCACCGGCGCGGAACTCCCGGCGACGAGACTCCTCGTCAAACTGATTCAGAGCCTCTACCACTACGTGCCGGGCCTGCTCATCGGGACCTCGCTCGGCGTCTTCGCGGGCGTCGCCATGGGCTGGAACACTCGCGTCGACAGCGTCTTCACGCCCGTCACGCGCCTGCTCCGGCCGATTCCGCCGCTGGCGTGGATCGGCTTCGCCGTCATCTGGCTCGGCGTCAACCATCAGGGCGCGACGTTCATCGTCGCCATCGGTTCCTTCTGGATTAACTTCTACAGCGCCTACGGCGGCGTCGAAGGCGTCTCGGAGGACCTCAAGGAGGTCGCCGCGACCCTCGGCGTCGACGACGACTGGACGATGATTCGGAAGGTCGTCATCCCGGCGGCCAGCCCCTCAATCATGACCGGTATCCGGACGAGCATCGGCCAGTGCTGGATGATTGTCGTCGCGGCCGAACTCATCGTCGGCGTCGGCGTCGGCTACGAGATTCTCAACACGGCGCAGAACCTCGCGATGGACGTGTCGGTCGCCTACATGCTCGTCATCAGCATCGTCTTCCTCGTGAGTGACGGCCTGTTCCGCCGGGTCGAACGGCGGGTTCTGGAGTGGAGAGCATGAGCGGCGACGCGAACGCGGGCGCGGGAACGACCGTGACCGCGACTGATTCCGACGACACCGCGAAGGTCAGCGTCGACTCGCTCGGCAAGACCTACGCGTCCGACCGGCGGACGGTCGAGGCGCTGTCGGACGTGGAGTTCGCCGTCGAGGACGGTGAGTTCGTCTGTATCGTCGGTCCGTCGGGGTGCGGCAAGACCACGCTGTTCCGCATCATCGCCGGCCTCGAAGACGCCACGTCGGGCGCGGTCACCCTCGACGGGTCGCCCGTCACCGGCCCCGGCACCGACCGCGGGATGGTGTTCCAAGAGTACGGACTGTTCCCGTGGCGGACCGTCAGCGAGAACGTCGCCTTCGGGCTCGAAGAACAGGGCGTCGAGGAACCGGCGCGCTCGGAACGCGTGACAGAGATGCTCGAACTCGTCGGCCTCGACGGCTTCGCCGACGCCTACCCCAAAGAGCTGTCCGGCGGGATGAAACAGCGCGTCGGCATCGCTCGCGCGCTCGCGGTCGACCCCGAACTGCTCCTCATGGACGAACCGTTCGGCGCGGTCGACGCGCAGACCCGCGACATGCTCCACGGCGAACTGCTCGACATCTGGACGGAGACGGACAAGACGGTGCTGTTCGTCACCCACGACGTGGAGGAGGCGGTCACGCTCGCCGACCGCGTGGTCGTCATGGCCGCTAACCCGGGTCGCGTCCGCGAAATCGTCTCGGTCGATATCGACCGCCCCCGCGAGCGGACCGAAAGCGAGTTCGCGGCGTACGTCGAGCGGATTCGCGGGCTGATCGGGGAGTGATCCGGTTTCTGCGCGCCCGATTCTCGCGTCTCTACTCCCGCGCCTCTCGCAACTCGTCGATGTGCGCGTCGATGACCGACAGCGTCGCGTCGGCGTCGACGTAGCCCTTCTCGTACTCCTTCATCGCGCTGTTGTAGTCGCTGAGGAACTGTGCGACCGCGTCGTCGAGGTCGTCGCTCATACACGTCCGTAGCCCCGCCATCGGATTTGAACCTTCGGCCCGCGGACGGCGGGGCCGGAACCCAGCGGCACTCCGGCCCGGCCGTCCACGGCGGGACCGTCGATTTATCACCGCGCCCCGCCAACGCGCCGGTAGTGACGACCCTCCGATTCGAAGACGGCACCGTTCACGTCGGCATCGACGACTCCGACTCCGACGCCGACGCGGACGTTCGGGCCGCCCTCGCCGACGTGGCGAGCGTTGAGGCCGACCCCCGAAGCGGCGGCTATCGCGCCCCAGCGATGTGGTACGCCGCGATTCGGGACGCACTCGACGCGGCCGGCGTCGGCTACGACGACCGTGGTGGCCACTCTCGACGCTTCCCTCTCGCTTTCGACGGCCTACGACCTCCGCGACTACCAGCGCGCCGCCCTCGACGCGTGGCTCGACGCAGAGGCAGTCGCGGCGTCGTGGAACTGCCGACCGGCGCGGGCAAGACCGTCCTCGCGGTCGCCGCGATGGTCGCCCGCTCGGTGCCGACGCTCGTCGTCGTGCCGACCATCGATTTACAGGACCAGTGGATACGCGAACTCGAAACCGAGTTCGACGTGGCGGTCGGCCGGTTCGGCGGCGGCGAACAGACGCAGGAGGCCATCACGGTCTCGACGTACGACTCGGCGTACCTCCGCGCCGACGGCGTGGGCGGCGACTTCGGCCTCGTCGTCTTCGACGAAGTGCACCACCTCGGCGGCGAGGGGTATCAGGACATCCCCAGATTCCTCGCCGCGCCCGCTCGCCTCGGTCTGACGGCGACGTTCGAGCGCCCCGACGGCGCACACGAGCGCGTCGAGGAGCTCGTCGGCCCGCGGGTGTACCGCCTCGACGTGGACGACTTGGCGGGCGACCACCTCGCGGACTACGAGGTCCGCCGCATCGAGGTCGAACTGACGGCCGCCGAGCGCGAGACGTACGACGAGGCACAGGAGACGTTCGTGACCTACCTTCGCACCTCGGGGCTGTCGATGCAGTCGGGAAGCGACTACCAGAAGCTCGTGATGCGCTCCGGGAACGACCCGCGGGCGCGGGAGGCGCTTCTCGCCAAACAGCGCGCCCGCGACGTGATGATGAACTCCGAGGCGAAGGTGGACAAACTGGCCCGGTTGCTCGCGCGGCACCGCGAGGACCGCGTCATCGTCTTCACCGCCTCGACCGACCTCGTCTACCGCATCTCGCGGCGCTTCCTCGTCCCGCCGATAACGAACGAGACCGGCACGAGCGAGCGGCGCGAAATCCTCGACCGCTTCCGCGACGGCACCTACGACACCGTCGTCGCGGCCAACGTGCTCGACGAGGGCGTGGACGTGCCCGACGCGAACGTCGGTATCCTCCTTTCTGGGTCGGGGTCGGAACGCGAGTTCACCCAGCGCCTCGGTCGCATCCTCCGGCCGAAGGCCGACGGCGCGACCGCGACGCTCTACGAACTCGTGAGCGTCGAGACGGCGGAAGAACGGGTCGCCGCTCGGCGTCGCTGACGCGAGTCGGTTCCGTCGAAAACGCGGTCGTCTTCGGATTCAGACCAGCGAAACGTTCAGGTCGCCGTCTTCTCTGAAGGCGTCGTAGCCGAACTCGAACTCGACTGCGAAGTCGGCAGTTCCGCCGGCCGGGACGGCGAGTTCCTGCGACCGCGTCGAACGCTCGCCGCCGACGGTGACTCGGACTTCGACCGTGGTGAGTCGCTCGGCCCCGCCGTCGTTGAGGACCGACCCGAACACCCGGAGGCGGCCGTCGTCGGTCGCCTCGTAGTCGATATCTTCGATGCGGACTGGGGAGACCGCCGGCGTGTCTCGGGGGTCGCCCGCCGGTGCCTCGGGCGGGTTTCGCGGCCCCGTCGCGCCCGGTAGCGAGCCGAGACAGCCCGACGACAGGCCGACCGCGACCACTCCGAGGAGGCGTCGTCGCTCCATACGGTGGCGTCCGCCGCGGGCGCAATGAACCTTGTCGTCCGCGTCGTGGCCGACTCAGCTCCGCCGCCCGAGTCGCTTTTGTCCCGCCGCCCCCTCGTGGCGAGCGTGCTGACGAAGGACCTGCTTCGCGTGTCGCGGGCGGGCGGCGGCTACCACCCGCAGTTCGCCGACCGGGGGGACCGCCCGCT
>NZ_JPES01000120.1:0-19128 GCF_000730175.1 Haloferax sp. ATB1
GGCGGTCCCGGAAGCATGGGCGGCGGCCCGCGCGACCCCGAGCAGGGAAGCGGCAGCGACGAACAGCTCGTCCGCGAGGTCCGACAGCTCCGCGACGAGGTCCGCGACGTCAACCGCGAACTGCGCCGCATCGCCGACGCGCTCGAAGGTCGCGACTAACGCGGTTTCGCAGTCGGTCTCGCTGTTTTTTTATTCCGACGCCAACCGGTCGTAGAGCGCCGCGAGTCGGTCGACAGAGCGGTCGACGCTCACCTCGTCGCGGCGGTCGAGACACCGCGCGCTGAGTTCCTCGCGCTCCGCGAGCGCCCGCCGAATCCCGCGGCGGAAGCCGTCTAAGTCGCCGGACTCGTAGTGGTAGCCGGTCACGCCGTCGAGGACGGTGTTCTCCAGCGCGCCCTCGTTGACGCCGACGACGGGCGTCCCGCAGGCGTTGGCCTCCAGCGCGACGAGCCCCTGCGTCTCGACGGGGCTCGGGAAACAGAACACGTCGAGCGCGGAGTAGAGCCCCGGCAGCTCCTCGCGTTCGAGGAACCCGAGAAAGCGGGCGTCGACGCCGAGGTCCTCCGCGAGCGCGGCGAGCTGGTCGCGGGCGGGGCCGTCGCCGCCGAAGACGAGCGTCGCGTCGAGGTCGGCCGCGGCCCGGACGAGTTCGTCGAGGCGTTTCTCGTAGCCGTGTCGGCCCGTGTAGCCGATGAGGGGACCGTCGCCGAGGTCGTAGCGTCGGCGGAAGTCGTCGCCCTCGACGGGTTCGAACCGCTCCACGTCGATGCCGTTCGAGAGGACGACGATTTCGGTCTCGACGCCGACCTCGTCAACGAGGCGGCGCTCGGCGTCCTCGCTCGGAACGATGACCGCGTCGGCGCGGTCGAAGAACCACCGCTCGTACCGCTCGGCGGTGCGCTCGACGCCGCGCTCGATAGCGCCGACGGAGCTGAGGTACTCGGCGTACTCGCCGGTCGGGGTGTGGTAGGTCGCCACGAGCGGGAGGTCGCGCCGGCGGGCGAGTCGGAGGCCGGCCAGCCCGAGACCGAACGGGGTGTGGGCGTGGACGACGTCGACGTCGCCGACGGCCCCCGGAATGCGCGGCGCGCCGATTCGAATCCCCTCGTAGAACGGGAAGGGAAGGCTTCGAACGCCGTACTCGCCCGGTTCCGGGTCGTAGTCGTCGTCCGCCGGGAACACCACGTCCATGCGACCGCCGCGGCGGTGCCACCGCTCGCGCCACGTCTGAATCGTGTAGGTGACGCCGTTGACGGTCGGTAGGTACGTGTCGGTGAACGCGGCGACCGACTGCATGGCCGTTCGTGCGACCCCGACGGGATAAACCGTTGTGACTTCCCGCTGGACTGTCGTGTGTTACCGAACCAATCGGCCGTCTCCTAGGGTCGGCCAACGAGAGTCGCCAGTCGGGCGTCGGTCACTCAGCCTTCGAGTTGGCCGGACAGCGCGTCCTCGTACGTCTCGACGAGCCTGTCGCCGACGCGGTCGAGGCTGTGTTCGGCGGCCGTCTCGCGGGCGTTCTCGCCGAGTCGCCGCCGGAGGTCGGGGTCGCGGGCGAGCAGGTCGAGCGCCCGGCGGAACTCCGCATCGGTCGAGCACTTCAGGCAGTCGTGGCCGTGGGTGTAGAACTCCTCGAACACCGGGATGTCGCGGAGGACGACCGCCTTCCCGCAGGCCATCGCTTCGAGGACGGCGATGCCCTGATTCTCGTTTTTGGTCGCGAAGAGGTAGACGTCGCCCGCGCCGAACGCGCCGCGGATGTCGTCTATCCAGCCGGTGAACGTGACGTTCTCCGGGGCGTTTTCGACCCAGTATCGAACTTTCTTCGAGGCGTGCGGACCGGTGTCGTAGGGGCCGAACCACGCGAAGTCGTAGTCGGTCTCCTGCGCGAGCGTGCAGAACGTCGTGAGGCCCTTGCGCTCGAAGACGTTGCCGACGGTGAAGACGGTCATGCCGTCGAGGTCGTACTCGGCTCGGTACTCGTCGCGGAGCCCTTCGAACCCCTCCAGCGCCTCGGTGTCGACGCCGTTCGAGACGGGGCGAATCGGCGCATCGATCGGGTAGGATTCGAGGGTTCGTTTCGTGTACTCGGACGGACAGAGCACCACGTCGGCCTGCGAGTAGAACCACTTGAGGTACTTCCCGAGGGCGGGGGCGACCGCGGTCGACCCGCGGAAGCTCTCGGCGAAGTCCTCGCGGGTGACGTGCGAGTGGAGTACGAGCGGGATGTCGTTCCGTTTGGCGTGCCTGGCCACGGCGAGCGAGCCGGGGCCGATGAGGTTGCAGTGGGCCACGTCGTAGTCGCGGACGACCCCGTCGCCCCGCAGGAGGCTCGCAGCACCCGCGGCGACCGACTCGGGCCACGGGGAGGTGACGACCTCCACGTCGGTCGTGGCGAGGGCCGCCCGCTGCTGGTCGGTGGCGGTGCCGATGCCGCTACGGTCGAGCTGCGAGGCGAATTCGAGGTAGTTCAGGACGCGCACAGTCGCCGTTCTTCGGGGCGGGGTATCACAGTACCGGCTTCGGTCCCCGTTGTCGCTCCCGCGTCGCGGTTCGGAACGTCTTTGTCCGGGCCGCTCGCCCGAACGTGTATGAACATCGCGGAGGAGCGCATCGACCGACTCCACGACCTCGCCCGCGAGGCGGCGAGCGACCGCGACCACGACCGCGCCCGCGAGTACGTCCGCCTCGCCCGGCGGGTCGCAGAGCGGAACCGCTGCGGCCTCCCGAAGGCGTTCCGTCGGTTCACCTGCGACGACTGCGACGCCTACCTTCTCCCGGGCGTCAACGCCCGCGTTCGGACCCGCGCCGGCGGTCACGTCGTCGTCAGATGCGACTGCGGGGCGACGAAACGCTACCCGTACTGACCGCCCTGCGGCGATTCCGGCAGTATCGGCCCGTTCCAGCGTGTGTACGACAACCAAACGGCCGTCAAAGCCTTACTATTGAAGCCCTCCGGCACATAGTGGAGGCCACGCATGAACACGCAGGAGCTGCGAAAGGAGGCCCACGACCTCGACGTGACCGTCTGGGTGGGTAAGAGCGGAATCGAAGCGGTGGTCGGCGAACTCAACGACCAACTGGCCGACCGGAACCTCGTGAAAGCGAAGTTCCTCCGGGCCGCCCTCGGCGGCACGACGGTCGACGAGGCGGCCGCCGACCTCGCCGAGCGGGTGAACGCGGAACTGATAGAGACGAGGGGGAAGACAGCGGTTTTCCATCGATGAACGGACTCGCGCTTCCGCTCCAACTGCAGGGTGACGGCGGTGCAGTCGGTCGGTTCCTCGCCCAGCAGAACGTTCCGTACCCGGAGACGCTCGGGACCCTTCTCGGGTTCGTCCTCGGCTTTGCCGTCGTCTACATCGTCGGCAAGGCCGTCGTCTCGTCGCTTCTCAACCGCGTCCTCGACCGGCGCGGCGCGGAGGAGCACGCGAAAAAGCCCCTGATGAAGGTCGCGACCCTCGTCGTGGCGTTCGTCGCGCTCGGCTTCGGCTTCGGCTTCGCCGGGCTCGGCAACTTCCTGCAGTCGCTCGCGACCATCGGCGCGGCCGCGACGCTCGCAATCGGCTTCGCGATGCAGGACGTCATCGCCAACTTCGTCGCCGGTATCTTCATCTTCACCGACAAGCCGTTCCGCATCAACGACTGGATTGAATGGGACGGCAACTCCGGCGTTGTGGAGGACATCTCCTTCCGCGTGACGCGCGTTCGAACCTTCGACAACGAACTGCTCACCGTGCCGAACTCGCAGCTCACCGACGGCGTCATCAAGAACCCCGTCGCGAAGGACAAACTCCGCCTGCAGGTGCCGTTCGGCATCAGTTACGACGACGACATCCACCAGGCGACCGACATCATCCTCGACGAGGCCGAAAAGCACGACGGAATCATGGCGACGCCCGAGCCGTCGGTCAGACTGACCGAACTCGGCGACTCCGCGGTCGTCCTGAAGTCGCGCATCTGGATTTCCGACCCCAGCCGCGCCGACTTCGTCAAGACCCGCGGCGAGTACGTCACGGCCGTCAAACAGCGGTTCGACGACGCGGGAATCGAGTTCCCCTACCCGAACCGCACGCTCAGCGGCGAACTCTCGGTCGGCGGCGTAGAGCAGTTCGCGCAGTCCAACGACTGAAGCGCAGAGCCGACCGCGGGACCGGTCCCGGACGGTTCACACACCGATTCTCCCATTTTGTCACCGGCCGATAGCGCCGGGAAGACGCCGCTTAGAGTTCGATGCGCTCGACGAGCCTGTCGTCGGACTTCGTGTTGACCGCGACGATGCGGACGTGGTCTTCGAGGCCCGAGCCGTCGAGTTTCGCCTTCAGGAGGTTGTCGACCTGATAGACGCCCGCGGCGTTCACCATCTCGATTTCGACGAGGACCGCCGACTCGTCGCCGGGCTTCAGGACGACGTTGTTGATGGCGCGGCTGGAGAGCGTGTTGATGCCGCGACCGCCCTTCTCGTAGGGGATGCGCGACCGGCCGCGCTCCATGTCGAGCGCGTCGGCGACGCGGATGACGCCGGCTTCGAGCGTGAGCGGGTCTTCCTCGCGGTGGTGACAGAGGATGGCGTGGAGGACCTCGGCCTTGATTCGGACCGCGTCGGCGAGGTCGTAGAACTCGGGGAGGAAGCGGTCGAGCACGTCCGACGCGAGCGGAATAGAGTAGTAGGCGTGGTTGTCGCGGTGGACGATGTGACCGATGTCGTGTAGTTGCGCCGCGAGGGCGATGATGACCGCCTCGTCGGCCTCGTCGAGTCCCTGTTCGCGCGCGCCGTTGAACTCGCAGCCGCCGGCTTTGAGCAGGTCGTACAGCCGGAGCGCGCGGTTCAGAACGATTTCGATGTGCTTCGGGCCGTGGTCGTTGTAGCCCTTGCGCGTCACCGCGTTCACGTTCTGGGCTTCGAGGAGCGTCTTCACTTCCTCGTCTTCGAGGAGCGCGGGGAGCACCTCGTTGAGCTTCTCGTCGGGGAAGGCGTGGTCCGCCTCGGGGTCGTAGACGCGGCCGCCGTTCAGGGTGTCTTCGGTATCGCTCATGACCCGCAAGGTGGTCGCACGGAGAGAAAAGAACTTGGGCTCCGAATCAGGTGCGCTAACGCGTCGCGCGGTCGGACGCCTCTACGCGGCCTCGGTCGGTTCTTCGAGCTTCGAAGCGGCGGCCTCGACGGCCTCGTAGTCGGGTTCGACGCCGGGGTCGTCGCTGACCCACGCGTAGGTGACCTCGCCGTCTCGGTCCACGACGAACACAGCGCGCTTCGCCACGCGGTTGACGCCGAGGTCCGCGAAGTCCATCGCCACGTCGTAGGCGTCGATGAGTTCGCGGTTCGTGTCGCTAATGAGCCCGAAGTTGAGGCCGTTCTGCTCGGCGAACTCAGTCAGCGTGAACGGCGTGTCGATGCTGATGCCGTACACCGTCGCGCCGACGTCCTCGAAGTTGGCCATCTGGTCGCGGAAGGTGCACATCTCGGTGGTGCACGTGCCGGTGAAGGCCGCGGGGAAGAACGCGAGGACGATGGGCGCGTCGTCGAGGTTCTCCGAGAGCGTGAACGACTCGATGTCGCCGTCGATGTCGGTAAGCGGTGCGGTGAAATCCGGGGCTGCGTCGCCGACTGATACCATACGGGTGGCATTTGACTCCGCACACATTATTTCACCGTCCTCGGAAATTCAGGAGTCGCTGACGGTGGACCGGGGCCGTCCCCGACGCCTCGGGCGACCGAGCGCGTCCGGCAACCCGGCCACAAGCTTTTCGTAGGAGTTACGCGCCGAAACGCGTCGATTCGGCCGATGCGGGCGTTCCGTCACGCCGATATTCCGTCTTTCCAGAACCCGCAGAAGGCAAAAAGCCTATAATTGCCACTAGGTAACGCAGAAATAGCGATGTTCGAGACCATCACCCCACTGTTCCCGGGACTCCCGGGCGGGCCCGAGCTGCTCGTCGTTCTGCTCATCGTCGTCCTGCTGTTCGGCGCGAACAAGATTCCGAAGCTCGCTCGGTCCTCCGGGCAGGCCATCGGCGAATTCCAGCGCGGCCGCGAGGAAATCGAGGACGAACTGCAGGATATGAAGGGCGACGACGAAGACGAAGACGACGCCACCACGGAGAGTTCGACCGAGTCGGTCGAAACCGAGTCCGCTTCGACCAAGTCGTCGAACTAACCGCAGCTCACTCTCTCTCTTCTGCCCGCGCAGGGCGAACCACGCGATTTTTGACCAGTCCTGAGAGACTGCGCCGTAGGGCGTGTGGCCTAGTGGACAGGGCGAGAGGTTCCTAACCTCTCGATCGCGGGTTCGAATCCCGTCACGCCCGTTATCGTGACGAGCGGAGTGAGTCCGATAACGCACCGTGCGGGATTCGCAATCCGACGAGACGAGCGAAGCGAGTCTCGGCACGGTTCGAATCCCGTCACGCCCGCTTCGCTCACTTCGTTCGCTCAGCGGCCGTTCCTGAGTCCCACTCGCTCCGCTCGCGGGACTCCCGTCACGCCCGTTTTCCGGCGAACGAAATGAGCCGTGAAAACGGCACAGGGATTCGAATCAGGGAGCAACTCGCAGAGTTGCGACCGAGGTTCGAATCCTCGGATTCACAACCCTCGAAAACGCCCTTTCCTCACCGCTCTTTCGTCTCCACGGCAGCGAAATACCGGCCCGTAACGCGACGACCCGTCTCCCGTGCTGCGAGATATATCAGAAAACCACCATCCTACGGATGTCCCTCGATTCGCCCCGGTTCACGCCGCGATAAAGCCCCAATTAAGCCGGGGGTCTGGATGCGCCGCCACGACGTTCTCTTATAAAATAGTATAAAAATATAACTTAAAGAGGACTTAAACTGTGAATTAGCTGAGAAAAAGACTTTTCCATCGGCCCGGATACCCGGTGACAATGGCAACCGACGACGCCGACGGAGGGGAGCGAAAGGCGTTAACGGGTGATGTAACGCCACCCGAGGAGAGCGACACCGCTCCGGAGCAGGCGTCGAACGCGCGCGTCGGGTCGTACACGTGGGCGGACTTTCTCGACGAGTACGGAAGCGACGGCGACGTCGAAGCGCTCTACGGGACCGACCCGCGGACGCGACGCGACGCGCCCGGCACGTCCCGGTGGGAACAAGACGACGAGCGGGCGGCCTCGACGCCGACCCGGACCGACTGGGACCGCGTCGACCTCGACCCCGAGGAGTACCTCGACTGTCACCCGGTCGACGTGGCGGAGTTCATCGGTAAGCGCGGCGCGCACGCGACGGACATCAACGAGCAGTTCGAAGCCTTCTGCGACCCCGAGACGACGCCCGTCGTCAAGGACGTCTGGCTGTGGGAACACTACAAGCGGGAGTACTACTACGAGGACGACGGCTCCCGCCCGCGCGATTCCGAGGGCGAAATCGTCCGCTTCGACGGCGAAGAGGCGCTCGGTTTCGACCCCGACTACATCGAGAACGCGCTCGCGCGGGCCGGCCAGCGCGCCGAGGAACTCGACGCCGTCGTCGAGGAGCGCACGGTCGATGTCGACCCGGAGTTCGACGAGGACGCGTTCTTCTCCAGCGTCGACGGCACGACCACGCTGGCGAACCGCTACGACCTCGAGAAGGCCGTGCCGATGGAGAAGAAGACGCACTTCCGCGAGGTCGAGCGCTACTGGGTGAACAAGCCCTACGCGTTCGTCATCATCTTCCACTCCGTCAAGGAAAACGAGAAGAAGTACTACGTGGTCGAACCGCACCTGAACCGCATCGAAGACGACCTGACGGAGTTCCTCACGAACAAGCTTCGGACCGCCATCAAGTACGGCGACGAGAGCGTCGTCGAGGGCGGCCGCGACAACCGCGGGCGAGTCATCGAGGCCGAGACGTACGAACTGCTCTCACGGTACGACCTCTACGACCCGCCGAAATCGGCGTCTGCGGCGGGTGGAAGCGACGACGCTTCGACCACTGACGCGGCGGAGACCGTGTCTTCGGGCCTCGCGTCTCGGCTCGGACTGGGCGGCCTTTTCGGCGGCGGAAACGGCTCGTCGGCCGACGCTTCGACGACCGCTTCGACCCCCGGTCGGTTCGGCGGACTCGGCTCCCGACTCGGGTTGGGCTCAGTCTTCGGCGGTCGCTCACGCGACGCCGACGATGGCGAACCGCTCGGCGGTATCGACGGCATCGCCGCCCGGCCCGAACCGGCGGTCCTCGCCGACGACGCCGACGACCTGAACGACTACCAGGTGCGGAAGCTCCAGTACTACCTCCGCCGCGACTTCATCGGCTACGAGCGCATCGACGGCATCAAACACGACATCAACGTCGAGGACATCTCCTGCGACGGCTACAACTCGCCGGTGTTCGTCTACCACTCCGACTACGAGCAGATCATCTCGAACGTCTACCACGGCGAGGGCGAACTCGACGACTTCGTCGTGAAACTCGCCCAGCGCTCCGGGAAGGGCATCTCGAAGCGCCGCCCGCAGGTCGACGCGACGCTCCCCGACGGGTCGCGCGCGCAGCTCACCCTCGGCCGCGAGGTGTCGGACCACGGGACGAACTACACCATCCGCCAGTTCAAGGACGTCCCGTTTACGCCCATCGACCTCATCAACTGGTCGACGTTCTCGCTGGAGGAGATGGCGTTCCTCTGGCTCTGCATCGAAAACGACAAGAGCCTCATCTTCGCCGGCGGCACGGCGTCGGGGAAGACCACCTCGCTCAACGCCGTCTCGCTTTTCATCCCGTCGAACACGAAAATCGTCTCCATCGAGGACACCCGCGAGGTCGAACTCCCCCAGCGCAACTGGATCGCCTCCGTCACCCGGCCGTCGTTCGCGGACGACGACAAAGGCGACGTCGACGAGTTCGACCTGCTCGAAGCCGCCCTCCGCCAGCGCCCCGACTACATCGTGATGGGCGAGATTCGCGGCGAGGAGGGGCGGACGCTGTTCCAGGTCATGTCCACCGGTCACACCACGTACACGACGTTCCACGCCGACTCGGTCGGCGAGGTGCTCAAGCGGTTTACGACCGCGCCCATCAACGTCTCCAAGACGATGTTCACCGCCCTCGACCTCGTGTCCATCCAGACCTCGACGCGGGTCGGCGGCAACAAGGTTCGCCGGAACAAGTCGCTCACCGAAATCAACCACTACGACCCGGAGAACGACGAAATCAACGTTCAGGACGTCTACCAGTGGCAGGCCGAGACCGACGAGTTCCTCCAGATGGGGTCGTCGAACACGCTCGAAGACATCAAGTTCGACCGCGGCTGGAATCACGAAACGCTCGAACTGGAGGTTTTCAAGCGGCAGGTCATCCTCGCGTACCTCATCGACCGCGGGCTCAACACCTACACGCAGGTCGCGGCGACGTTCCAGGCGTTCATCAACGACCAGGACACCATCCTCGGGCTGATGGCGACCGACGACCTCGAACGGAGCCTCGAAGACCTCCGGGAGATGGAGTCTGTCCACATCAACATCGACCCCGAGAGCGAGGCGATGGTCCCCCGGCCGGACCCGCCCGAACACGTCCGGAAGCTGGCGCAGGACATCCTCGGTCGAGCCGAAGACGAGCTGTTCCCCGACTACCGGGGGCGCGACGTCGGCGAGGTCGCGGATGCGCTCAACCACATGCGCGATGCAACGGACGTGGAGGCGACGCCCGGCGAGCGGGACGAACTCGACTCGCTCGAAGCGTCGAGCCGCGACCCCGAACTCGACGAGGGACGCGACCGGTCCGAACTGGACGCGGGCGACGAGACCCCCGAAATCGAGGGCGACCGCGGCCCCTCCTCGCTCGACGGCGAGGACGAGACGCCGGCGCTGGAATCGGGGCGCGACGCGGACGACGAACCGGACGGCTTCGGAGACGACGACGGGCCGTTCGGTTTCGACGACGCCCCCTCGTTGTCCGACCCCAACGACGACGCCGACCTCGACGACTTCTTCGGCGCGTTCGGTATCGACGGGGGGTCGGGGTCGGCTTCGGGGCCGGCCGCCGACCCGGACGACGGGGCGAACCCGGGCGGGCACGGAGACCACGAAGCGGACTCAGACGACGAGGGCGACCGCGGAGACGAGACGTGGGGGCGGCTTCGAGGCGGCCGAGGCCGACGACCCGCCGGACGCCGACGACGCGGACGCGCGCGGTTCGGACTCCGGTGAGGGGGAGTAGATGAGCAACCTCGATTCGAACGGCTCGGGCGGGCTCGACCGCAGCACCGACACCCTCGGCGACGCCTTCTACCCGCTGTTTCAGTTCATCTTCGACACGGACGGGGAGTTCGTCGCCGACGTCGAAGAGAAGCTCCAGCAGGCCCGGATGCCCGACACCGTCGAACTCTACCTCTCGCGGGCGCTCGCGGTCGGCGTCCTCGTCGGCCTCGTGCTGTGGCTCGTCGGGATGGTCGTCGGCTACGGCGTCTTCGCGCTCGGACTCGTCTCGGCCGACTCGCTGAGCCTCGGGATTCCGGTCGGGAGCGAGGCCACGGCGGCCACGCTCCGGTCGCTCGCGATGCCCGCGGCCGTCGTCCTCTCGGGGCTGGTCTTCGGGTCCCTCGGCTTCGCCGGCGGGTTCGGGACGCTCGTCGCCATCCCGTACTCGACGGCGTCCGCCCGCAAGCGCGAGATAAACATGCTCCTGACGGACTCCGTCTCGTTCATGTACGCCCTCTCCGTGGGCGGACTGAACCAACTGGAGATACTGGAGGCGATGGCCCGCGCCGAAGACACCTACGGCGAGGTCTCCCGGGAGTTCCAAAGCATCGTTCAGGAGACGGAGTACTTCGGCACCGACTACCGCAACGCCATCCGCCAGCAGGCGATTTTGACACCCTCCGACGAGCTCTCGCAGTTCCTGACGGACATGCTCTCTATCGTCAACTCCGGCGGCGACATGCAGGGCTTCCTCGACGACAAGAAGGACAAGCACCTCCGGACCGCGAAACAACAGCAGGAACAGACGCTGGAGACGATGGAGTTGTTCGGCGAGATGTACATGACGCTGTCGCTGTTCCCGCTGCTTCTCATCATCATCCTCGTCATCATGAGCATGCTCGGGGAGGCCCAGTCGAGCCTGCTGTACGCGACCGTCTACGGGCTCATCCCGCTGACCGGGGTCGGCTTCCTCGTGCTCGTCTCGACGGTCAAACAGGACGAAATCGGCGACGGCTTCCTCAGCCCCGACGACGAGAGCGACCGCCTGCAGGGCCAACAGCGAGAGGGCCTCGTCCACATGGGGCTCATCGAGAGCTACGTCGGCGAGTTCAGCCTCTTTTCGCGCATCAAGTCCCGCGAGGGGACGTTCAAGACGAAAGAGCTCCTGCGCCGGCCGCACCTGTTTTTCAAACAGCATCCGCTTTTCACCCTCGCGCTGACGGTGCCCGCGGCGCTCGCGCTCCTCGCCGTCGCCGTCGTCGGCGGGGCCGCTCCGACGACGTGGGACGGGATGATAGCGAACCCCGTCTGGGGGACGTTCATCTGGTTTTACGTTCCGGTCTACCTCGTCGCGGTGCCGCTGACCGTCTTCCACGAGTGGAACGTCCACTCGCGGTCGGCCATCACCGGAAAGCTCTCCGACAACCTCCGCAAGCTATCGAGCGCGAACGACACCGGTCAGACGCTCCTCGAATCGGTCAAAACCGTCTCCGACACCTCCTCGGGGAAGCTCGCCGACGAGTTCGAGGTGATGCACGCGAAGGTCCACTACGGGATGAGCCTCAAGGAGGCGCTCGTCGAGTTCAACAACAAGTACCACATCCCGCGGCTCGCCCGGACGGTCAAGCTCATCACGAAGGCCCAGGAGGCGTCGAGCCAGATAACCGAGGTGCTGACGACGGCCGCGCAGGCCTCCGAGAACCAAGACGACATCGAGCGCGAGCGCATCTCGCGGACCCGGATGCAGGTCGCCATCATCCTCATGACGTACGTGACGCTGCTCGCGGTGATGGCCATCCTGAAGACGCAGTTCCTCGACGTGATGGCCGGGCTCTCGTCGCAGGCGTCGAGTTCGGGCGGCGCGACGACCGGCGGACCGAGCTTCGGCGGCGGCATCGACCCCGACCTGCTGTCGCTTCTGTTCTTCCACGGCGTCACCATTCAGGCGATGCTGTCGGGATTCATCAGCGGCTACATCCGCAACGCGGACCTCCTCTCGGGGGTCAAGTTCGTCGTCATCCTCCAGACGCTCTCGCTCGCGGTGTGGATGGTGGTCGGATGACTCGGCCCCGCCGCCGCGGCGACGGTCGCCGCGAGACGGGCGGCCGGAGCGCCCGCGCCCAGACGACCATCGACTTCGCCGTCGGCGTCGGCATCTTCCTCCTCGCGGTCGCGTGGGTCGTCGGCACCATCCCGCAGATTCTCGACCCCTTCGAGGCCGAACAGGACCGCCCGCTGGTCGCCAACCGCGCCGCCGACTCGCTCACCCAGCGCCTGCTCGTCGACGACGAGAACCCCGACGTGCTCGACGCGGCCTGCACCGAGGCGTTCTTCGACGGGAACCCGCCGCCCGGCGACTGCGACTACGGGAACGCCGACCCCAACGCCGCGACCGGTATCGGCGCGTCGTACGGGCTCAACGTCACGCTCTCGCGGGGCGGGAGCGTCGTCGAGACGACCGGCGAGCCGGTCCCGACCACCCGGAGCGTCGTCACCGCGCGGCGGGCCGTCCTGCTCGACGGCGACCTCCACGAACTCGCGGTGAGGGTGTGGTGACCGTGTCTCGCGCACAGGCCCACGCGCTCGAAGCCATCGTCGCCGCGATGGTGCTCCTCGCCAGCGTCACGTTCGCGCTGCAGGTGACCGCGGTGACGCCCCTGACCGCGAGCACGTCGAGCCAACACATCGAAAACCAGCAGGCCGCCGTCGCCGACGGCGTCCTGACGGCGGCAGCCGAGACCGGCGCACTGAAGCGAACGGTCCTGTTCACGCACCCCGAAAACGGGAGTTTCTACGGCATCGACGCGCGCGGCTACTACGTCGACGGCGGGCCGCCGACCGCCTTCGGGGCGATGCTCAACGAGTCCTTCTTGGACCGCGGCATCGCGTTCAACGTCTACCTGCACTACCTGCGCGACCGGGAGGTCAGACGGACGACCCGCCTCGTGTACATGGGCGAGCCGAGCGACCACGCCGTCTCGCGGACCCGGCTCGTGACGCTCACGGACGACGACGCGCTGACCGAACCGGGAACCTCGCCGGGCGGCGAGCCTCGCGCGGTCGAGACGCCGAAGACGCTCGAATCGGTCGACGCCGCGGCCGACGAGGAGTACTTCGTTCAGGACGGGAGCGCGGGGCCGCTGTACGGCGTCGTCGACGTGGAGGTGGTCGTATGGCGGATGTGACCGACGCGTTCGAGCGCGCGAGCGATGCAGTTGGAGAGGCGAGCGAGGCGGACGGCCCGAGGCGGTTCGGCGGCGACGACCGCGGCCAGCTGATGCTCGTCGCCGCGCTCGCAATCGCGGTGCTCCTCGTCGGCCTCGCGCTGACGCTCAACACCGCGATTTACACGGAGAACCTCGCCACGCGCACGACCGACACGAACCTCGACGGGGCGGTCACCCACGGCGGCGCGGTCGAGGCGGGCGCGGGGGCGGTCCTCGACGAGACTAACCGCGAGGGCGGAACGTACGGCGAACTCAACGACTCGTTCGGCGAGGCGTTCGGCAACTGGAGCGACGCGGCCGCGACGCTCGCCGCGGTCAGAGGGTCCGCGACAGACGCCTCGCACGTCGACCGCGTCCGAGGCACGCGAATCTCCCAGACCGACGCGGCGCGGAACTTCACGGACAGGAACGAGACGACCGACTGGACGCTCGCGAGCAACGTCGGCGTCCGGGGCGTCCGATTCAACGTCTCGCGCGACTCGCTCGCAACGAGCAGCGGGTCGGCGTTCGAACTCGTCGTCGACGACGGGGCCGACACCGTCGAGACCGAAATCTACCAAAATACGACGCAGGGGCGCGTCTTCGTGACCGTCGAGGACGCCGGCGGGACCCGGACGACCTGTAGCGTCGCGGCCGATGCCGGCGACTACGTCACCGTCGACGTCGCCGACGGCCGGCTCAACGGGACCGCTTGCGACCCGCTCGACGCGGTTCACACCGACCTCGACGGCGCGGCCACCGTTTCGTACCGGAACGCGGGGGCCGCCGAGGGCTCCTACGAACTGTACGTAGACGAGACGAACGCCACGGTCTTCGACGCGACGAAGTACGCGTCCGCCGGAAGCGGGTCGTCACCGGTCGCACAGGAGGCGCTGTACGCCGTCACCGTCTCGTACGTCTACGAGTCGGGCGAGACGTACGTCTACCGAGAGCTTCGGGTCGCGCCGGGTGAGATTGCGTGACGCCGCCGACGTCCCCGACCGACCGGGGTGACCGCGGTCGGTGCGAGGAGCGCGCGGGCCGCTCTCGGTCCCGCTCGACCGACCGCGCCGTCTCGACGGCGCTCGGCTACGTGCTCACACTCACCATCACGGTCGTCCTCATCTCTGGGCTGTTGGTCGCCGCCGGCGGGTTCGTCTCCGACGAGCGCGAGCGGGTGACGGAGACGGAACTCGACGTCATCGGGAACCGGCTCGTGGCCGGCATCGAGTCGGTCGACCGAATCGGGGCCGCCCCCGGCGAGTCGCGGGTCGAGGCGACGGTTCGACTGCCGCCGAGGGTCGCCGGCACGACCTACACCATCGAGGTGCTGTCGGCGTCGAACGAACTCGTGCTCACCTCGACCGACCCCGAGGTGGCGGTCCGCGTGCCCGTCAAGACCGAGACCTCGCTGGCCGCGAGCAGACTCGACGGCGGCGACGTGACCATCACCTACGACTCGGCATCGGGGACGCTGGAGGTGGTGTCATGAGCGACCGCGCCGTGAGCGACACGCTCGGGTTCGTGTTCGTCTTCGCCATCGTTCTCTCGATGGTCGGCCTCGTCACGGCCGTCGGCATGACCGGCCTCCAAGACGCCCGCGACGTCGAGCGCGTCAACAACGCCGAGCGCGCCCTGGACATCCTCGGCGACAACATGGAGGACATCGCGAACCGTGGCGCGCCGAGTCGGGCGACCGAGGTGAAGCTTCAGGACGCCAGCCTGACGCTCGGTCGCCCCGTCGAGTTCGTCGTCTCCGGAGAGCGGTCGGGGGACCCGTCGGTCAACTTCACCAACACCTACGAGGTCTCTCCGGTCGTCTACGAGAGCGATTCCAGCGACGAGCGGGTCGTCTACGCGTTCGACGCGCTCTTCCGGACGCGAGGCGACAGCGGGACGTTCGTCCGCCGGCCGTCGCTGGTGCTCACCGACGAGCGGGTGTTGATTCCGGCGTTCGTGACGCGGCCCGACGAGGAGGCGACGACCTCCGTCGGCGGGTCGGGGACGTTCCTCATCCGCGCCGACAAGGCCGCCAGCGACGTGTTGGCCGCGCGGACCGACGGGCCGTACGACGTGAACTTGACCGTTCGCTCCCCCCGTGCGGCGCTCTGGGAACGGGAGCTATCGAGCCGCCCCGACGTGACCTGCGGCGACGTGGTCGAGCCGCCGGACGCCTACCCGAGCGTCTCGTGTCACGTCAACGGGACGGCGCGCGTCCACGTCGTCTCGACGTCGGTCGATATGACGTTCGCCGACTGAGCCGAAACTGGCACCGGAACCGACCGTGACCGTCGGGTCGGCGGGCGGGCGGACCCGCTCACTCGACGTCGACTTCGACCTCGTTTTCCGTGACGTGCAAGAAGGTGATGAACTGGCCGCCCTCGGCTTGGTCGTAGTCGAGCTCGCCGCGGGACCCGGACTCGTCGACGCTCTGGCTGTTGCCCGGTCCGTCCGTGACTGTCAGTTCGAACTGCGGCGCGGCGAGCGAGAAGTAGTGGTTGACGACGAACTCCATCGAGGCGGTGTCGCCTGCGGCCTTCGAGAACGTCTGGCCGCTGTCCGCGGCGTGCTCGTCGAAGGTGACGCTGTCGTAGGCCTCGCCGTCGACGATTTCGGGGGCGAACTGCCACTTGTTCTGGTTGCCGAAGCCCTTGTCCGACTGGATGTCGCCGTAGGTCATCGTCTCCGAACTCGTGAAGTCGACGGTGAGTTCGGGGTTGCTCAGCGAGCAGTCGATGCTCACCGCGTCGCTCGTGTCCGGGTCGAGGTCGGTGGCCTGCCACCCGTGGTATCTGCCGTCTTCGGTCGCGTAGTAGAGCGTCAGGTCGAACGTGCCGTCGTAGCTATCGCCGCTACACTTGTCGTCGGCCTGCACGTGGAGTTCGAGGTCGCGCTGGTCGCCGTCGTAGTACATCCCCCACTCCATGTTCTGGAGGTGCTGGTCGTTCGAGAGCGTGAGGGTGAACGTCGAGACGTTGTGGTTCCCGGCCATCCCGCGCACGTCGACCGAGGTGCCCTCGTTCGGCATCTGGAACTCGCCGACGAGGCCGAGCGTCTCCAGTTTCACGCTCGCGGTTTGGTTGGCGTCGTCGACCGTCACGGTGCCCTCGCTCCGCGACTCGAAGAACGACGCCCAGCCGCGGTAGTGGTCGCTGTGGACCGTCACGACGATTGTCCCGTTACTGACCGGGTTGTCGTAGCTGGCCGTCGGTAGCTCGTCGTAGTACGCCGTCTCGTTCGGATAGATGCGATGGGCGCGTTCGGTCGCCGCGACCCTCGCGGAGACGTCGCCCGACGACGACCCGTCGCCGGCGACGCGGACGACCGGAAGCGTCAGCGTCGCACCGCGGTAGTGGAACTCCGGCGGCGAGACCATCGTCGTCCCCCCGTCCTGCGTGCGCCAGACGCCGCCGCCCTCGTAGGCGATGCGGGCGTCGCCGTTGCGGTACTCGACGCTCCCGAGCGATTCGTTGTAGAGCTCTTGGTCGTCGCCGGCGTCGGTGTAGTTCTTGTGCGTGATGCTCAGCCAGCCGCTGTCGTCGTCGACGACGTAGGCACCGCCGCCGGTGCCGCTGAGGTCGACGTACTGCGTTTCGCCCTCGCCGAGCGCGGAGATGGCGACCCGCGAGTCGAAAAGCGTCATCGAGTGCTCGGCGCGCGTCAGTTGGGACGCCTGTTTCGTCTCGTCGAGGGCGACGCCGCCGAGGGCGACGACGGCGGTCGTTCCCGCGACCGTGATTGCTAACAGGAGCACCACCGCGATCGGCGAGGTCTGCGCCGTCCGGTCTCTGACGACGCGATAGACCAGTGGGACTCGGGGGCGACCGCTCATTACCTGACTGAAGGAGACGCGGGGTGAAAACCTCGCGGGGTACCTGACAGTCCGGTAAGTAGAATCGTTCGAGAGGCGTGTTCACGCGGCCGTCGAGCGGAACAGTGGACTCGCCGGGAGTCACGTGAGTGAAACGAACGTGACGTCGGCGAGTCCACGAACGACTGACGGAGCGAAGCGACGGAAGGAAGTGAGTGGACTCGCCGGGATTTGAACCCGGGGCCTCTCCCATGCCAAGGGAGTGATCTACCCCTGATCTACGAGCCCTCAAACGCAATCATTCATTCCCCGGTCGAATAAATAAGGGCTTCGAATCGTTCGACGGCCGTGGGGCGGTCGCGTGGGCGGGCGAGCACTCCAGAACACGACGGCGGCGACGAACCGACTCGCTTTTTCCGTCGCTGGCGGAACGACTCGGTATGACCGACGACGACGCTCCCGAAGTTCCGGTGGTGTGTGAGGCCTGCGACACGACCACTCGCGTTCCGCTCTCGGAGGTCGCGGACGCCATCGAGCGACACAACGAACAGGTCCACGACGGCGAGGACGTCGCGCAGGTCGACCCCGAAATCGTCCGGCACGTGACCGACCTCGCGGCGAAGGACATGAGCGTGTTCGAAGACGAAGACGAGGCGTGAGTTCGCGCCGAAACATCGAGCCGTAGCATCGGCTCGCCATTTTTTCACTTCGTTCAGAAATGGACTCGCCGGGAGTCCCGCGAGCGCAGCGAGTGGGACGTCGGCGAGTCCACGAACAACTGACGGAGCGAAGCGACGGAAGAAAGTGAGTGGACTCGCCGGGATTTGAACCCGGGGCCTCTCCCATGCCAAGGGAGTGATCTACCACTGATCTACGAGCCCGCACCCTCCGATAGCCGTCGCCCGTTTAGAAGCCCTTCGATTCCGACCGGGACGAGGCGGGGCCGAGTCGAAACGGTTTAACCCGGCGCGCGTGGACAACCCGATGGGAATCCAGCACGGCCGCAAATCTGACTTCGCCCGTTTGGGCTTGGGATTGCGGTAGTGCCCCGGCAGTCGGTGACACGACTGCGGGGTACTCGTTTCTGCGGTCAGTGCGGTTCCAACCCGCAACAATGGCACGAATGCACACCCGCCGCCGTGGCTCGTCCAGCTCGGACAAGCCGGTGGCAGACGAAGCACCGGAGTGGAGCGACGTCGACGCGGCTGACATCGAAGCCCGCGTCGTCGAACTTGCAGAACAGGGCAAGGACCCGAGCCAGATCGGCCTGTCCCTGCGCGACGAAGGCGTCAAGGGCGTTCCCGTCCCCGACGTCAAGCTCGCCACGGGCAAGAAGGTCACCGCCATCCTTGAGGAGAACGACGCCGCAGGCGACCTCCCCGAGGACCTCCGCAACCTCATGGAGCGCGCCATCCGCCTCCGCGAGCACATGGAGGAGAACCAGCAGGACAAGTCCAACCGTCGCGCGCTCCAGAACACGGAGTCGAAGATTCGCCGCCTCGTCTCGTACTACCGCGGCGACAAGCTCGACGACGACTTCACCTACAGCTACGACGTCGCTGTCGAACTCCTCGAAGAGTAACTGAATGTCCGTGAGCCCCGCCGAACAGACACCCGCCGCCGACGCCGCCGCGACCCTGCGCGAGGCGACGTTCGTTCGTCTCCGCGTCCACGGGAGCGGTGCCGCCGTCGCAGCCGCGGGTGTCGTCGGACGGGCGCTCAGGACACTCGACGTCCCCTTCCGCATCCGCGCGACCGACGCCCCGGACACTGTCGCAAACGACGACGTTGTGGCGGCCATCGGGCTGTCGGACGCCGGTGCGGACCTCGAACTCGACCCGACCGACGCCGTCTCGGTCGTCCGCGAACTCGGTGTCGACCCCGACCCGGCGGTCGCGCTGGCCGGCTTCCACGCCGCCGGTGAGACGCCGGACGACGACACCGAACTCGCTGACGCCGCGGGCGTCGAAGCCGGACCCGG